>JASHPP010000305.1 GCA_030038035.1 Trebonia sp. | reverse complement strand
GCCGGCTTCGGCCCGGTCGTGCGTGCCTGCCCCTGGACCCCCTCGGCCCGGCCGCGGGCCGGCTCCGCGCAGCGCGGCGAGCAGCGTGGCACGGTCCCGGCCGCGCCAGGCGAGCATCGCGAACGGGTCGTCGTCGAACGCCTCGGCAAGCACGTAGCACACTGCGGCGAGATGTTTGCAGGGCACCTCCCAATCCGGACAGCTGCAGTGCATGTCCAGGTCAGCGGCCGACCGGGGGAATAGCGGCGTGCCGCAGTCGGCGAAGACCCGCTCGATCTCCGCTGGCATCTCACCGGCCAGCAGTTTCGCGCGGAACAGCGCCTGCGCTGCCAGCCGGGACTCGACGGTCTTCCACTGCGCGGTGGTCAGCGGCAGCACGGTGATGGTCACCTTGTACGGCTGGGGGCGCGAGCCCTGCACCCGGGCGGTGACCTTGCCCATGGTCAGCGAGAACTCAAGGACCTGGCCGCGCCGGGCGTAGTTGCGCCCGCGCTGCAGCCGTCCGCTCATCCCGTATGACTCAAGCACGGCGATGAACCGCTGCGACCACCACTTCTCGCCGATCGCGCCGCGCTGGCTGCGAGCCTTGATGCCGCCCTCGACGCTGATCGGCCCCCGGGATTCTGGCCAGTCGTTCCAGTACCGCGGGCTCATCCCGACACCGCCTCGGGAGACAGGGCGAGCACCGCGCGCAACTCGGACGTGGACAGTTCGGTGAGCCAGTGCTCGCCGGTGCCGACGATCTGCTCGGCGAGCGCCTTCTTCTGCTCGATCATGGCGTCGATCCGCTCCTCCAGGGTGCCGACGCAGACGAACTTGCGGACCTGCACGTCGCGGCGCTGGCCGATGCGGAACGCCCGGTCGGTGGCCTGGTCCTCCACCGCCGGGTTCCACCACCGGTCGACGTGGATGACATGGTTCGCCGCCGTGAGGTTCAGGCCGGTGCCGCCGGCCTTGAGCGACAGCAGGAAGATCACCGGCTCGTCGGCCTCCTGGAACCGCAGCACCATCTCGTCACGCTGTTTCTTGGTGGTGCCGCCGTGCAGGAACAGCACCTGGCAGCCGATCCGGGCGGCCAGGTACGGCTGCAGCATCCGCCCCCATTCGGCGTACTGGGTGAAGCACAGCGCCTTGTCCCCGTCGGCGGCGACCTCCTCGCAGATCTCCTCTAGCCGCTCCAGCTTGCCGGAGCGCCCGGGCAGCCGGGATCCGTCGCCGAGCAGGTGCGCCGGGTGGTTGCAGACCTGCTTGAGCTTGGTCATCGTGGCGAGTACCAGGCCGCGCCTGGTGATGTCGTCCGACGCGTCGCCGATGCGGCTGAGCATGTCGATGACGGTCGCCTGGTACAGGCTGGCCTGTTCCTGCGTGAGGTTGCACCAGACTTTGATTTCCTGTTTGTCTGGCAGGTCAGAGATGATTGACTTGTCCGTCTTGAGGCGGCGCAGCACGAACGGCTGGGTGATCCGCCGCAGCTGGTCCGCCGCCTCGGCATCACCGTGCCGCTCGACGGGAATGGCGAATCGCTCGCGGAACTTCTTGGCCGTGCCGAGCAGGCCGGGGTTGGCGAACTCCATGATGGACCACAGCTCGGAGAGCTGGTTCTCTACCGGCGTCCCTGTCAGCGCGATGTGCGCCGCCGCGGGCAGCGCCCTGACCGCCCTGGCCTGCGCGGTGTCGCGGTTTTTGATCGCCTGCGCCTCGTCGCATACGACGCGGGCCCACGGTACCCGGCCCAGCGAGTCCCGGTCCCTGTTGGCGATTCCGTACGTGGTTATCACCAGGTCCGCGTCGGCCAGCGCTGCGGTCAGCTCGTCGCCCGTCAGCCGCTCCGCGCCATGGTGGACATGCACCCGGAGCTCCGGGGTGAACCGTTGCGCTTCCCGCTGCCAGTTCCCCACCAGCGACATGGGACATACCAGCAACGTCAGCCGGTTCCCTGGCGGGGCGGCGGCGATCAGGGCAAGCAGCTGAACGGTCTTGCCCAGGCCCATGTCGTCGGCGAGGACGGCCCCGAGGCCGAGTTCCCCGAGGAAGGACAGCCAAGCGAGGCCGCGCTGCTGGTACGGCCGTAGCTCGCCATGGAAGCCGCGTGGGGTGCCAAGCGGCGGCAGCCGCCGATCGGCCTGCCCGGACAGCAGGTCGCCGAGCCAGCCGTCGGCGTCCACGGTCACCGGGACGCCGTCGGCTGGCCCATGCGCGTCGGCCTGGAGCACGTCCGCGGCGGTCATCGTGCCGGACTGGTTGCGCTCAAGGAACTTCAGCGCGGTCTTCAGGTGCCGCTCGTCCAGTTCCACCCACTGGCCGCGGACGCGGACAAGCGGTACCTTCAGCGCGGCGAGCTCGGCCAGCTCGCCGGGGGAGAGCACGTGGTCGCCCACGGCCAGGTCGTAGCGGAACTCGACGAGGTCCTGCAGGCCGAATGCGGACTGCCGGGCCGATGGCGAGCTGGCCGTGCTCGACTTGGTGGTCAGCTTCAGCCCGAGCCGCGCCTTGCGCGCCCAGTCAGGGAGCAGCACGCCAAAGCCGGCGCCGGCGAGCAGCGGCCCCGTTTCCCTGAGGAACCGGAGCGCGCCCGCAGTGTCGAGGGTGACCGCGGCGGGTGCGGGCTCGCGGAGCGCGTCTTCGAGTTCGGGGAACAGCCGGGCAGCGGCACCGAGGCCCGCGAGCAGCAGCTCGTCGGGATGCTCGTCCCCGGCGAGCCAGCCAGTCCCCGCCCCGGCCCAGACATCCTCGGCCGTCAGCATCAGGCTCGGGTCCTGCGCCGACTGCAACGCGAACTCCACTCGCCACGCGGCCAGCTCGGCGAGTCCGGCCGGGCCGGGCTCGGCCGGTTCAGCCAGGCGGAAGCAGGTGCGGACCGGACCGGCCGGGAGTTGCGCGGCGGCTAGCCAGGCGGCCAGCGACGTGATCAGCGCCTGCGCCTCGGCTGCATCCTGCGGCGTTTCCACCGTTACGCGAGCATCGGAGCCGGTGAGAGCGGCCACCGTCCGTTCGGCCAGATCGATACGGGCGGGGCGGCGACCTCTGCGCGCGGGCAGCAGCGGTGCCTGCAACCGGGTGCGAACCGTCGAATCCGCGAAGGAGTCGAGCATGTCGGCCAGCGAGGTCCCGGCCGGGGCATCCTCGGCCGCGCGGCACAGCGGCGGCATCGCGGCCGCGAGTTCCCTGGCACGCTGGGCATCGGTGGCAGCCAGCACCGGCCGCCAGCGGGCGGCGTAGCCGTCCTCCTCGGGAACCAGCATGGGCAGCACCCGGCCACGCGTGGCCAGGTCGGACGCGAACTGCGCTACGGCGCACAGGTAGCCGATGGAGCCGCCGGAGGTAAGCTCGGCAAACTGTGCCCCGGCGAGCGCGGCGAGCACCCCGGCCGCTGCGTCCGGCTCAAACGTGAGCACCGGTATCCGCCAGGCGGCCATCGACGGCCGTGTGCCGCCGGACGGACGGTCCTCGCCTGACGGTTCGGCTCGGTTATGCGGCCGGGTGAGTCCGGGCGAGGCGAGCGGGCCATCGCCGATCGTTGGCAGCCGCAGGGTCAGCTCGTCGTCGACCGCTTTCCTGGCCAGATCGGCAACTGGCGCACGGAGCGCTACGAGCGCGTCGGCGAGCTCGGTCGCGCCGGCGGCGAACGGGTGCCTGCGCGGCGCGCGCGACGGCCGGCCGGCCCGGGGCGGGGCGTGCGCGGGCAGCGCGGGATCTTCGGCCCATAGCTGCACCGCGCCATAGGCCCAGCTGCCGTGCACCACGAGCATGCTTGTCACCCCGCGCTGGCCGGCTCACTCTGTCCAGGCGCGCTGCATCGCCTCGGGCAGCCCCCACCAGCCGAGCTCGGTGAGCCTGTCGTCTTCGTCGATCGCGCCCAGGACGCTCCACATGGCGGTCACGTGCAGGAACAGGCCCTCGATGCTGAGCTCGTCGAAGTCGTCGTAGTCCTCGAAGTCGGCGGAGTCGAACTCCTCGTCCTCGTCCTCCTCCTCGTCCTCTTCGTCCTCGTCCTCGTCCTCCTCGGACCCTTCGTCTTCGTCGTCGTCCTCGTCCTCGGCGAGGTCGAAGTCGCGCACGTACCTGGCGAGGTCGGCGGCCGACGCGGGCGTGCCCGGCCCGCCGGTCGCCAGCGCCGACATGACGGCCAGCCAGTCGAAGTGGTCGAGCGCGCACACCGCGGCCATCGCGGCCGACATCTCGTCGAGCTCGCCGTCGTCCTCGTCGCCGCCGGGTCCGTCCTGCTGGTCGCCGAAGTCGAGGTCCTCGTCTTCGGCCCACTCCATCGCGCGGGCGAACTCCTTGTCCTCCTCCGACAGCGGGTCACCCTGGGGTGAGGCGACCGACGTGGCGAGCGTCAGCCACAGCTCCGCGTCGTCAGCCGGCAGCGAGTCCGTGTTGCGCCCGCTGAACGAGACGAGCATCTGTCCCGGCCAGCCCGGGCGCGCGATGTCCTCGCGCAGCCTCCTGGCGGCCGTGCGGAGCTCGGCTGCGGGCAGCGGACGCTCGCCCACGGTCTCGAGCACCGAGCGCAGCGCGCTGAGCGCCTCCGCGTCGGCGGCCGCCCAGTCGGCGAGGAAGACCTCGTCCTGCTCGTCAAGCAGCACCGTCATCGGCACCCGCCCGTCCGGCAGCGGGGTCGTCATCCAGCCTTCCTGCAGCGCCAGGTAGTCCTGCCGCGCCTCGGCGTCCCCCCTGGCCAGCTTGTCCGGGTCGATCTCACCGGCGGCCAGGCGGTCCTCGAGGAAGGCGACAAGCCTGGTGTGCATCTCCTCTTGCAGCGGGCTGCGCTGCGACGACTCCTCCCACACGTGCAGCCCGATGATTCCCGTCGGTTCTGTCCCCGTCGCCTCGAGCCAGCCGTGGACGTCCCCGTACGTCGCCTGGTGGTCGTTGATCTTGTGCAGGATGCCTTCCGCGGAGTCCCAGAACGCCGCGGACAGCGGGTTGCCTGCCGCGAGCAGGCCGCGCCTGATGCCGGGAAGCGACGCGAGCGCGTCGGCGGCGGACACGCTGAGCAGTGCTATTGCGACGTCGCGCCGCCTCAGCTCGCCGAGGGGACGCCCGGCGAGCTCAGCGACGCGATCAGCTTCGAGTTCCACGCCTCGCAGCGTACGACGCCCGGGTCCCAACGCGCACGGCCCTCCCGTCTTCCAGTCGCTCTTACAGCTCGGCCCGGCCGCCCAGGTACGGGCGCAGCGCCTCGGGGACGCGAACCGTCTGCTCCGCCGTCTGATGGTTCTCCACGAGCGCGGCCAGCAGCCGCGGCGTCGCGATAGCGGTGTTGTTCAGCGTGTACGCGAACCGCACCGTGCCGTCGGTGTCCCGGTAGCGAAGGTTCGCCCGCCTGGCCTGCCAGTCGTGCAGGGACGAGCAGCTGTGGGTCTCCCGGAACCGGCCGAGGGACGGGAACCAGGTGTTGATGTCGTTCATCCGGTACTTGCCCGCGCCCATGTCGCCGGTCGAGCACTCGACGACCTCGTAGTGCAGCCCGAGGCCCTGCAGCAGGTGCTCGGCCGCGCCGAGGATCTCGAAGTGCCAGGCGTCGGACTCGGCGTCGTCGGCGGCGCAGATCACGAACTGCTCCACCTTCTCGAACTGGTGCACGCGGATCAGCCCGCGCACGTCGCGGCCGGCGCCGCCGGCCTCCCGGCGAAAGCACGGCGAGATGCCCGCGTAGCGGATCGGCAGCGCCCTGGCGTCGAGGATCTCACCGGAGTGCAGGCCGACGAGCGCGACTTCGGCGGTACCCGCCAGGTACAGGTCGTCGGCCGTGATCGCGTAGGTCTCCTCGCGGTGCGCGGGGAACTGGCCATTGCCTATCAGCGGGTCCTCGCGCACCAGCGCCGGCACCGAGATCACGGCCGAACCCCGCTCGATCAGGTAGTCAAGCGCGTAGGACAGCATCGCGCGCTCGAGCAGCACGATGTCGCCGGTGAGCGCGTAGGCGCGCTCGCCGGCCACCTTCCTCGCGCGGGCGAACTCGGCCCAGCCGCGGTTCTCGAGCAGTTCCACGTGGTCTTTGGGCTCGAAGTCGAAGACCGGCGGCTCGCCCCAGGTCTTGATCGTGACGTTGGCCGAGTCGTCCGGGCCGACCGGGGTGCCTTCCCACGGGATCGTCGGCGTGAGCAGCAGCAGCGACTGCAGCCTCTCGTTGGTGGCGGAAAGCTCCGCGCGGACCTTCTGCAGGTGCTCGTCCTGCTCGTCGTGCTCGGCGCGGAGCCGCTCGCGGGCGGCCTCGTCCGCCCGCGCGAACTCCCTGGCGAAGCTCTTCCTGCGGGTCTGCGCCTCGTCGAGCTCGCGCTGCAGTTCCCGGCTGGCCTGGTCCAGGCTGAGCAGCTCATCGACGTCGAGGTCGATGCCCTTGACCCGGACCGCGGCCTTGACGGCCTGCGGGTTCTCCCTGATGAATCGTCTGTCCAGCATGGTGACGTGTCAGTCCTCGCTGCGAGCTTGCATAGCCACGCAAACGCTACCAGGAGTGGCCCGCCGGGTGCTGACGTAGACCGCGGCGCCGGTTACCGTGAAAGTCATGCTGGTGACCAACCACGTGCTGTCCGGCGCGCTGATCGGCGCCGTGGTGCGGCGGCCCGCGGCCGCCTTCGCGGCCGGCGTCGCGTCGCACTTCGTGCTCGACGCGGTCCCGCACTGGGGGAATTTCGGACCTCGCTACCTGCACGTGGCGGTGTCCGACGGGCTGGCCGGCCTGGCCGCCATCGGCGCCTTGGCGGCCATGGCGCCGCCGCAGCGGCGGCTCGCCGTGCTGGCGGGCATGGCGGGCGCCGCGCTCCCCGACATCGACAAGCCGGCCCGGCTGTGGTTCGGCCGGTCCCCGTTCCCGCGCGCCGTCGACGAGTTCCACGCGTCGGTCCAGCGGGAGGCGGCGGGCCGCGCTGGCCGGGAACTCGCCGCCGCGGCGGTCCTTGCCGCCGCGGTCACGGCCGTCCTGCGCACCGATCCCGCGCGGCGACGGAGGGCGAACCCGCCAGCGCCCCCGCGGGCGAGCCAGCCCCGGCGGCTGTCAGCCGGCGGCGGGACAGGCCGCCCGGGCTTATCCCAGCAGCGGCCGACGCGGCTGACGCCCCGGTTGAACCGGCCGGGCTTCCGGTGCGTCTCCCCGTACAGAGGATGCAACGTAGCAGCCCGTTCCTTGCCGCCCGACCCGATTGAGCTTCCCGACGAGCTGCGCCTGACCCAGTACGGGGAACAGCCGCCGTTCGGCGACGGCTTCCGCGACCGGCTCCGCGAGAACATCGGAGAGACGGAACTGTCGATGATCCTCGGCGACGTCGATGCGTCGGCCGCGGCGGTTCTGGTCACGCGGTATTTCGCCGCTGGCGCCATCCGGCGGGTGACCACCGCGGGGCGGCTGCGCGCGGCCGGGTTCCGTGTCGTGCACAGTCCCACCAAGACCAACCGGCTGCATGTTAGCGTGTTCCCGCCCTTCACCGAAGCGGGCGAGCCGGCCGGGTGGGATGA
>JASHPP010000304.1 GCA_030038035.1 Trebonia sp. | reverse complement strand
CGCTGGCTGGAGCATGGGATCGAGCTGGATAACGCGGTGATCGACGCCGGGCGCCCGGCCACGTTCGGATTCCACCTGTGCCGCGGCAACCAGCTCAGCCGGTGGCTGGTGGCCGGCGGGTACGACGCGATCGCCGCGCCGGTCTTCGGCAATGTGCACGCAGACCGGCTGCTGCTGGAGTACGACGACGAGCGGTCTGGCACCTTTGACCCGCTGCGGCTGGTCCCCGACGGCAAGGTCGTGGTGCTGGGCCTGGTCACCACCAAGAACTCGCGGATCGAGCCCTTGGAACACATCCAGGCCCGGGTGCGTGAGGCGAGCGCGCTGATCGGTGCCGAACGGCTGGCGCTGAGTCCGCAATGCGGCTTTGCAACCTCCGTCACCGGCAACGCCATCACCGCGGAGGCGCAGCGGGCCAAACTCGCCCTGCTGGTCCGCGCCGCCCGCGACTTCCTGCCCGCCTTAGCCGCCACCCTGAACTCCGGTGCCAGTGTGCCGCGGCACTCTCGGGACAAGGACGTGTGCGTCGTCAGCGCCGTCCTGACCCGGCGGCGATCCCCCGCCACCGGTTGTAGCCGACGCCGCCCTTGATGGTGTTACGTAGCACCACCGGAGGTGACGGTGGTGGTGCGGGTCACGTCGAGCAGCAGCTAGAATCCGATGGGATGGCCGCTTGAGTAGAACCCGGCGAATGCCGCAGCATCGGTGTCCACGCACAATAACCGTTCACCCCTTAGCGCAGAATGCAACGAAAAGGTCTCATTGTCGTGGTGAGCGGGCACGCGCAATCCCGGCCAGTCTCATGTGCCATAACGACGGCTTCACTCGATCGAGGGGCCCGAGTTCCGCCAGGATCCGGCCGGCATGCGTTAGCCGCGATAACTGCGGATCCGGCTCGGGACGCTCGGGACCTGGTTGCATTCCGTACCGCAGAACGTGATACGTCGCCTGTGGCACAATCCGGCTGAGCCCGGCGGTCGGGGCAGGTTATGCCGCCATGCCCAGTCTCCCGTAGCAGCCCGGGCTCCGCAGAGCCTGATACGCGCGCCCGGGGTAGAACACTGCCGGTTATAACCGGGACAGAACCGCACGGCAGCAAATGCCCAGGTGCCAGGGTCGCTGGCCGCGCCTGCAGAACTGCCAGCGGAGGATTACTTCTTGTAAGTGAAGACCAGCGACAGGCTGTCCGCCAGCCCGTCGTCGTCGCTTCCCTCCTCGCGCGTCATGATCAGCTCGAGCTTCAGCTCCCTTGTCCCGGGCGGCACGACGCCGGTGCGCTGGCGGAATAGCAGCTCGCTAACGCCGCCGCGCTGGGCCTCGGTGACCGGGCCGATCCCGTAGGTCGCAATCGCCTTGCCCTTGGAGTTCTCGAACGTCAGGTCCAGCACGGCGTAATCGCCCTGGCTATCGTAACCGCCGAGCCAGCCGGCCAGCGTGTAGTGCACCTTGCCGGTCTTGATGCCGCCCGCCGCAACGGAAATCACCTGAGTTCCGGTAGACACTGCGGAGTCAGGGCCGCCGTAGAAGTAGTTCGCGCCACGGCTCTTCGGCCCGGGCGAGGTCGGCGAAAGGTCACCGCCCGCCCAGGAGTACGCTGCGGCCGTGAACCCGTGCGTGCCCTTCCAGTGCGGCACCGGGACGACGGAGTCGCTTGAGGTGCCCTTACCCTGGTCAGCGCCCGGATTGAGGATCAGGTTGTGGCCGCACGACGGGCACACCGGGGCGGCTGCCACGCCCGCGTCCGCCGCTGTCGGCAAGGTAAGACCAGCCGCTAGGACCGTTCCGGCGATGACAGCACCCCACGCGCTAACCAGGTTGAACTCGTAGAGTTCAGGTCGTGACGTCGGCTGGTTGCGGGCGTATGACCGGTGTATGCGGTATGCGCAACGAGGCGGGTACACGCCCGCCGAGCAGCAGCGGCGGGAGCGGCTGCGGCTGGAGGCCGCCGGGCGGTTCGCCCACGGCGATGCGATCAAGGAGATCGCGCACGATCTGCGGGTCACTGAGGGGCCGGTACGGCGCTGGCACAGGGCCTGGCGAGATGGCGGAGCTGAGGCGCTGCGGTCGAAGGGGCCGGTGTCGCGGGAGCGGCTGAGCCCGCAGCAGTGGGCCCGGCTGGAGACTGAGCTGAGGAAGGGCCCGCTGGCGCACGGGTTCGCCGGTGACCAGCGATGGACGCTGGGCCGGATCAAGACGCTGATCGGCAAGCTGTTCCGCACCGGCTACACGCCCGAGGGGGTGTGGAAGCTGCTGCGCCGGCACGGCTGGTCCTGCCAGGTTCCGGTCCGCCAGGCCATGGAACGCGACGAGGACGCGGTCGCGGTGTGGAAGGCCGGGGTGTGGCCGGATATAAAAGCACTGCGCGCGACCTGGGCGCCTTCATCTGCTTCGAGGACGAGGCAGGGCAGGGGCTGAGGCCGCCGAAAGGACGCACCTGGGCGCCGCGTGGCACCCGGCCCGTCGTGCGGGTGCGCGGCGCGGGCGGCGGGCGGGTGAGCATCGCCGGGGTGGCATGCTTCCGGCCCGGGGACCGGCCGCACCTGTTTTACAAGCTGCTGGTGTACCGGCGCCGCAAGGGCGAGCCGAAGGGGTTCACCTGGCAGGACTACCAGGACCTGATCATCGCCGCCCATCACGGCCTATCCGCCCCGCTGGCCTGGTGCTGGGACAACCTCAACATCCACCTGGCTCCGCAGCCGGCAGACTTCGCCGCCGAGAATAAGGCCTGGCTGCGGGTCTACCGGTTGCCGGCGTACGCGCCTGACCTTAATCCGGCGGAGGGCATCTGGTCGCTGCTCAAGCGGTCCATGGTCAACTTCGCCGCCGCCGACCTGGATGGCCTGGTCCGCATCGTCAAGCGCAAGCTGAAGAAAATCCAGTACCGGCCCGGCCTGATCAACGGCTGCCTGTCCGGGACCGGCTTAACCCTCGAACCCTGGTGACCCGATGCACTACGAGTTCAACCTGGTTAGGTGCCCTGGCGTGCTCCCCAATCCGGTTTGCCGCTTGCAAATCCGATAGAGGCGCCATCGCCCGAGGCTAATAACGCCAGCTCTGATCGGCTTGTTCGTAAACATAGCAATGATCGCAGGCGAGATTACACCGCCGTGCAACCCTCAGGATGAACTGGGGAACCCCTCCTGCAGCGCCAAAAGGCAGCTACCCGATGGAAGTCGTAGCTGCCCTGCAGCAGAGCTGTCATCAGGTGCGGGTCGTCCCGCCACGGCACGGAGGAAGATCTGGGTCGAGGATGCAATGAATTCTCTCATAGTGTAATCGACCGGCTCTAACGAGGTTCTGGGGGCGGAGAAAGGTGAGACGTGAGTGTTATTTGTATTGATTGAAACAGATTCTTCTCCTCCTCGTTTTTGCGGTTGTGAAGCTGGAAGAAATATAGACGTTCAGGAAGAAAGCGAGTTCCTCCCAGTCGCATCTAACGCCGATGCCTCTGGCCAACACCTCCTGCCTACCATCGCCAAGGTGATGGGCATGACAGACGACTGAATTATCCGGGTACCGCTGGGGGATAACAGCGCTGACGCTGTAGTCGTGCAGCGCC
>JASHPP010000303.1 GCA_030038035.1 Trebonia sp. | reverse complement strand
CCGACGCGGCGGGCAGGAACGCCGTCCGCGGCAGCCGGTCCATGATGGCGCGGCGCAGCCGCGCGTCGAGCTCGCCGCGCGCGACCGGCCCGGGAACCAGGTCGAGCAGGCCCCGGCCCGGCGCCAGTCCCGGCAGCAGGCCGGCGTAGCTCTCGGCGGCCCGGTCGGTGAGGAAGCCGGCGAGCGCGCCAGGCGCGACATGCCGCCGGTCGGGGCTGAGCGGAAACGACGCGAGGAGCAGCGCGGGCAGGCCGAGCGGCTCGTCCGTCGGCGTGGGCGCGTGCACCACGGCGGGCACCCCGTCGGGCAGCGGGACCGGGACGTCGCCGTCGCCGCCCCCGCCGGGCGCGGCGACGGGCACCGCCCAGCGCACCGACCACCACGGCCGTGCCCGCTCCTCCGTCGGCCGGTCCGCGAGCAGCCCCTGGTCGAGCCGGCCGCCGGCCGCCGCGGTCCGCCACCGCTGCGCCGCGCTGTCGACGGTGATCGTGACGTCGGTCTCGTCGTGCTCGGCGGTGAGCACGCGGGTGCCGGCGTCGGTCACGATCCGCACCTCGGCCAGGGCGGGCAGGGCCAGCAGCAGCGCCGGGCCCGCCTGGGCGAGCAGCCGGCCGGCGAGCTCGCAGGCGGCGGCGTCCCGCAGCGGCAGGGTCACCGCGGTCGCGAACCCGTCCGGTGGCGCCTCGTCCGCGGCGAACGGCAGCCGCAGCACGGGGACGTGCCCCGACCGGGCCGCCAGCTCCCCGGCGAGCGCGGGAACCTGGCGGACGAGGTCCCTGGTCGCGTCCCGCGACCAGGACACGGCGCCGGTGACGGAGCAGATGCGCGGCGCGTCGCTGACCGCGACCACCGCGGCGAAACCCACCCCGAACCGGCCGACGGTCCCCGCCGGCCCGTCGGCTCCCCGCTTGCCTGAGGCGCGCAGCGTGGCCAGCGCCTCCACCCCCGCGGCGTCAAGCGGCGCCCCGGTGTTCGCCGCCACGAGCGTCCGGTCGCGCAGCGTCAGGCGCAGCCGGCCGGGCACTCCCGCGCGCGCCGCGGCGTCGGCGGCGTTCTGCGCGAGCTCAACCACGACCCGGTCCCGGTAGCCGCCCAGCGCGTAGTCTTCCTCGACGTTCGCGTCTTCGCGCAGCCGCGCGGGCGAGGCGGCCCAGGCCTGCAGCACCCGGCGGCGCAGCTCCGCGGTGCCGAACGGGTCGGCCAGCGCATCCACCACAGCCCGACCCTAATCCAAATCCAGGCGGTGCCGGTGCGCGGCCGGTACCGTAGGGCGCGTGGCGTCCTGGGCTGACCACGCCATCGTGTGGCACGTGTATCCGCTCGGCTTCACCGGCGCGGAGCGGGCGGCCGTGCCCGCGCCCGGCCCTGCCCGGCACCGGCTCCGCACGCTGGAGGCGTGGCTCGACTACGCGGTCGAGCTCGGCTGCAACGGGCTGCTGCTCGGACCGATCTTCGCCTCGCAGACACACGGCTACGACACCGTGGACCATTTCAGGATCGACCCGCGGCTTGGCGACGAGGACGACTTCGACGCGCTGGTGACCGCCGCCGGCCGGCGCGGCGTGCGGCTTGTCCTCGACGGGGTCTTCAACCACGTGGGCCGCGGGTTTCCCGCGTTCCAGGCCGCCGCCCACGGGGGAGCGGGGACGCCCGCGGCGCGCTGGTTCAAGCGGGACGACGACGGCGGCTTCGCGGTCTTCGAAGGCCACCGTCACCTGGTGGAGTTCGACCACGACGAGCCCGCGGTGCTCGGCTATGTGATCGAGGTGATGAACTACTGGCTCGGCCGCGGCGCGGGCGGCTGGCGGCTTGACGCGGCCTACGCGGTGCCGCCCGGCTTCTGGAGCAAGGCGCTGCCGGCGGTGCGCGAGTCGTTTCCCTGCGCGTGGTTCGTCGGGGAGATGATCCACGGGGACTACGCCGCCTACGCGGCCGACAGCGGGCTGGACGCGATCACCCAGTACGAGCTGTGGAAGGCGATCTGGTCCTCGCTCAACGACAGGAACTTCTTCGAGCTCGACCACGCGCTGCGGCGGCACAACGGCTTCCTCGACGGTTTCCCGGACGGGGCGGTGCCGCAGACGTTCGTCGGGAACCACGACGTGACCCGGCTGGCAACCCGGCTGACCGACGAGCGGCACGTCGGCCACGCGCTCGCCGTGCTGTTCTGCGTGGCCGGGGTGCCCAGCGTGTACTACGGGGACGAGCAGGCGTTCCGCGGGGCGAAGGAGCACAGGGAGGGCGGCGACGACGAGGTGCGCGCCCCTTTCCCCGCCTCTCCGGCAGGCCTGGCGCCGGACGGGTGGCGGTGCTACCGGCTGCACCAGCGGCTGATCGGGTTCCGGCGCCGTCATCCCTGGCTGGTGCGGGCGCGGACCGTCACCGAGCACCTGGCGCCGTCCGCGATGGCGCTGCGCATGGCGCCGGCCGGCGGCGGCGGCGGGCGGGTGCTCTTGCTGCTGAATACCGGCGACGAGCCGCACCGGTTCCCGGTGGACCGCGCCGGCCTGGCGGCAGCCGAGACCGCGGCGGGCGGCGCGGCGGACGACCCGCTGCTCGTCCCGGGGCACGCCTGGACGATCCTGGCGTGACCGGGCGGCCTTAGGCCGCGGGCGCGCCCGTGCCGGCCCGCCAGGACAGCAGCCGGCCCCACGCCGGCGGCAGCCGGTCCAGGGACCTGCGCAGCGGTGACCTGGGGATGGCGGGCGCAGCGTGCCCGCGCCGCGCCGATCGCGCTTGGCTGGCCAGCCGGGCGCCGTCGGCCCGGGCCAGCATCGCCTGCTGCCGCTCCCGCGCCAGCGCCGCCAGGATGTCGGGGTGGTTGCTCATGCGGATCGCTCCCTTTCCGGTTGGTCATCGCAGCCAGCCCGAACCTATGGCGGCACGGCGGCGCCCCGCATCGGGAGCGGTTCCCCAGTTTCACCCTGGGGCTGCCTAGCTTTCCCGCGCGCTTACCCATCTTGCGGGAGGGACACCCGGGTAGAGCTCACGCTGCTCGAGCCGGTCGCCGGCCGCGCGCCGTCGGGCGTCGACGAGCGCTTCCGCCTCGCGGCCGTCACTATGCCCCCCGGGCC
>JASHPP010000302.1 GCA_030038035.1 Trebonia sp. | reverse complement strand
CATCGCGGCGGCGCTGCGGATGGCGCTGGCCGGCGCCCGCGGCGAGACCGCGGCCGAGCTCGCGGCCGCGCTGCACCTGCCGGCCCAGGAGGCCGCCGCGGACGGCCTGGCACAGCTCGCCGCGATCCGCCCAGGTGACGACCTCACGTTCCAGGCGCCGAACGTGATGTGGCTGCAGACGGCCCTGTCCGTTCGGGATAGCTTCCTCGCCCAGCTGTCCGGGACCGTCTCCGTGGAGCGGTGCGACTTCCGGCACGCGCCCGAGGCGGCGCGGGAGGCGATCAACGCGGCGGTGGCCGAGCAGACGGCCGGCAAGATCACCGGCCTGGTCCCGCGCGGCACGGTCGACACGCTGACCCGGCTGGTGCTGACCAACGCCGTCTACCTGAACGCGCTGTGGGTGCGCCAGTTCCCGGCCCAGGAGACAAGGCAAAGGCCCTTTTATCCCGAACGATCCGGGCCGGCTCCCACGGACATGATGCACCTGCTGGCGGGGCTGGCCTACCACCGTGGCGACGGTTACCAGGCCATCCTGCTGCCCTACCGGGGTGGCTCCCTCGCGATGGCCGTGGTGCTTCCCGACGGGCCGCTCAGCGAGCTGGCCGGGCACCTGGCCGCCGCCGGCGGCGTCGGCGCCCTGCTGGACGGGCTGCTGTCCGGCGCCGCCGAATGCCAGGTCGACCTCACCCTGCCGCGCTTCCGCGTCACCGCCGGGTTCCTGCTGACGGACACGCTGCAGCAGCTCGGCGTGCGGCGGGCCTTCACGGGGGCCGCCGACTTCAGCGGCATCACCGGGGACGAGCCGCTGCATATCAGCGCCGTCCTGCACAAGGCCTACGTAGACGTCGGCGAGAAGGGCACGGAAGCCGCCGCCGCGACCGCGGTCGCCTTCGCCACGCTGGCGCTGGTCAGGAAGCCCAGCCCGGACGTCACGCTGGTCGTCGACCGCCCGTTCCTGTTCGCGATCGTGGAGACCGGGTCGGGCCTGCCGCTGTTCCTCGGCCAGTACACCACCCCGAGATGAGCTCTGCTAGCCCGGGGGGGCGACCCCCCGGACCCCCCGGCTGCGCCTTGACGGCGCACCTGCTCCGGGGTACTTGCGGCCCCTGGCCCCGGCTGCGCCTTGACGGCGCACCTGCTCCGGGGTACTTGCGGCCCCTGGCCCCGGCTGCGCCGGTTCCAATGCCAGGAACTTAAGCCGCCCGGCCCGCCCGACCGGACAAATCGCCCAAACCGGGCGCGGTCCATGCCCGCCGGGCAACATAGGATACGAGTTGCATGAACAAAACGGTTGAAACCGGGCACGGGAGCTGCGTTTCGTATCCTAAGCGACCGATGCCGTTCCGCTCCGGGGAGTCTGCGGTTCGCGGTGGCCGGGCGTCACCTACGCTGGCGAGGTGCGGGAACGACCGGAGTGGGATGTCGCCGTCGTCGGCGCGGGCCCGGCCGGGCTGGCCGCCGCGAGCGCGGCCGCCGCGGCCGGAGCGCGGACCGTCGTCCTTGAGCGGGCGCAGCATCCCAGGTACAAGACGTGCGGCGGCGGCCTGATCGGAGCGTCGCTTGCCGCGGTCGCGGGCCAGATCGCGCTGCCCGCCCGTGACCGGATCCGGTCCGCCACGTTCACGCTGCGGGGCGGACGCGAGTTCACCCGCGAGCACGGCGAGCCGCTGCTGGCCATGGTGACCCGCGAGGAGTTCGACGCGGCGCTGCTGCGCCGGGCCAAGGAGCAGGGCGCGGCCGTACGGCAGCGGGCGCCGGTCCGCGCGCTGGACCAGGCGGCCGGCCTCGCCCGCGCGCGGCTGGCCGACGGGTCGGCGGTCACGGCGCGGGTGGTCATCGGCGCGGACGGGTCCTCCGGGGTCAGCGCGCGGCACGTGGGTGTGACGTTCGCCCAGGTCGACCTCGGGCTTGAGCTGGAGATCGCCGTTCCCGGGCCGGTCCGCCGGCAGTGGTCCGGCCGGGTGCTGCTTGACTGGGGGCGGCTTCCCGCGTCGTACGGGTGGGTTTTCCCGAAGGGCGACCGGCTGACCGTGGGGGTCATCGCCGCCCGCGGGCAGGGCGAGGCCACCCGGGACTACCTGCGTGAGTTCACCGCCCGGCTCGGGCTCGCGCAGTTCGAGGTGGTCAGGGACTCCGGGCACCTCACCCGGTGCCGGGCCGCCGGGTCCGGCCTGCGCAAGGGCCGGGTGCTCGTCGCCGGCGACGCCGCCGGGCTGCTTGATCCGTGGACGCGCGAGGGCATCAGCTTCGCGTTGCGGTCCGGCGCGCTGGCCGGCGAGTTCGCCGCGAAGGCCGTCGTGTCCGACCGCCCCGGCGAGGCCGAGTCGGCGCTTGACGAATACGTCGCGGCTGTCGGCAGGGCGCTTGTTCCTGACATGCGGGCCGGCGGCCTGCTGCTTGCGGCGTTCGCCAGGCATGCGGGGGCCTTCCACGCCGGCCTGGCCACGCCGAAGGGATGGCGGGTCTTCGTCAAGATGTGCCGCAGCGAGATATCGTTCGCCGCGCTCATCGCCCGGCCGTCGGCCCGGATGGCGCTGTCCCTGCTGACCAGGGCCTAGCGTGGACGGGCGGCTGAGGAGTGCGGCCGAGGCCGCCACCGGGTTCATGCCGGCCGCGGAGGGACTGGCGCTGTATGAGACCGCGCGGGCCTACGCGGCGGTCGGCCCGGTGCTCGAGGTCGGCAGCTACTGCGGTAAGTCGGCGATTTACCTGGCTGCGGGCGTGCGCGCCGCGCGGGCGCGGGGCGTGCGGCAGCAGGTGGTGACCGTGGACCACCACCGGGGCTCTGAGGAGCACCAGCCCGGCTGGGAGTACCACGACCCGGACCTGGTGGACCCGGCGACCGGGCGGCTCGACACCCTGCCCAGGCTGCGCGCCACCCTGGCCGCCGCAGGCGTCGAGGACGACGTGATCGCGATCGTCGGGCGGTCGGCGGACGTGGCGCTCCTGTGGCGGGCCCCGCTCGGCATGCTGTTCATCGACGGCGGTCACACCGAAGCCGCCGCCCAGGCCGACTACGCGGGGTGGGCGCCCTGGGTCGCGCCGCACGGGGCGCTGGCCATCCACGACGTCTTCCCCGACCCGGCCGACGGCGGGCAGGCGCCGTTCCTGGTTTACCGGCGGGCGCTGGCCTCCGGCGCGTTCACCGAAGTCCGCCGCACCGGATCGCTGCGCGTCCTGGAACGCACCGGCGACGGCATCGGCTGATGCGGCCCTAAGGTCCCGCGATCGCGTCGGCCGAGTCCGGGGCGCAGCCGCAGGCGTCCGGGTCCGCCTGCGGGCGGGCGGCCACCGGGGCGGGGATGTCGCGGAAGATGCCCGCGCCCGGGCTGAAACCCGCTAGGGCATCCGCGGCGAGGACCACGGCGGCGGCGGTCCAGCTACTGCGCTCGGCGGGGAAGTGCGCCGAGTTGGCGTACTGCCAGCCGGTCCAGTAGGAGCCGTCGTCGTGGCGCAGCCGCTCGATGGCGGGCAGCAGCCCGACGGCCTGCTCGTCCAGGCCGCAGGCGTCGAGCGCCAGCACCAGCTCGCAGGTCTCGGCGACCGTCACCCACGGCTGGTCGCTGACACAGCGCACCCCAAGGCCCGGCACCACGAACGTGTCCCAGCCCGCGGCGAGCCGGCCGGCGGCGGCGGCCCCCCTGATCGCGCCGCCGAGCACCGGGTAGTACCAGTCCATCGCGAACCGGCTCTTGTCGGCGAACGCCTCCGGGTGGCGGGCGAGCACGTGCCCGAGCTGGACGGCGGCGAGCTCCCAGTCCGGCTGCGGCTCGCCGGCCAGGCCGGCGAGCGCTATCGCGCAGCGCAGGCCGTGCAGGATGCTGGAGCAGCCGGAGAGCAGCGCGAACTCGCCGGGCCCGCCGGCCGCGTCCCGTTCCCACGCGACCTCACCGCGCGGCGCCTGCAGGCCGAGCACCCACCCGATCGCGCCGCGCACCGTCGGCCACATGCGCGCGGCGAACCCGCGGTCCGCCGTGACGAGGAACTCGTGCCAGACGCCGACAGCGGCGTAGGCGGCGTGGTGGGTTTCCGCGGCGTGATCGGTGACCACGCCGCCGCGGGTCGTGCGCGGCCACGATCCGTCCGGGCGCTGGGTGTCGCGCAGCCACCGGTAGGCGCGCCGCGCGGGCCCGGTCAGGCCGCAGGCGCTCAGTGCCATCGCGCATTCCACGTGGTCCCATGGGTCCACGTGGCCGTCCGGCCAGGCGATCGCCCCGCAGGGCAGCTGCGCCGCCGCGATCGACCGGGCGGTCCGCCAGATCCTGGCGGGCGGGCCCGCGGGGCGCTCGCTGGACTCCGGGTCAGCCGGCCGCACGCGCGTTGCCCTCCGCGGGAAGCAGCGTGCGTGCCGGGGGAACCACGCGTCCGTTCGGAAGGAAAGATCTTTTCTTTTCCGCGTAGATGACGAGGCTCTTGCCGATGAGCGGATTGAGCGCCGCCTCGCACACGCGGGTCAGCGCGGGGCGGCGCACGATGTCCCAGACCAGCAGCCGGTGGTAGCCGCGCACGGCGGGGTTGGCGTCGTCGTGCACCCCGACCACGCACTTCAGCCACCAGTACGGGGAGTGCAGCCCGTGCGCGTGATGGCTGCCGATCGCCTCCAGGCCGGCCCGGGCGAGCTTCGCGGTGAGCTCCCCGCGGGTGAAGATGCGGACATGCCCGCCGGGCACCTCGTGGTACTCCCTCGACAGCGCCCAGCAGACCCGCTCGGGCAGCCATGCGGGCACGGTGACCGCGGCGATCCCCCCGGGGCGCAGCACCCGCGCGATCTCGGTCATGGCCCGCCAGTCCTCCGGCACGTGCTCGAGGATCTCGGCGGCGATGACCCGGTCGAACGCGCCGTCGGGAAACGGCAGGCTCGTGGCGTCCGCGGTCAGGGCGGCGGCCGCCGCGGGCGGGCCGGCCTCGCCTTCCGCGCGCATGGCGGCGAACATGCCGATGACCGGCGCCAGCTCCTTGCCGTCGAAGTCGGCGGCGACGACGTGCGCGCCGCGCCGGAACGCCTCGAACGCGTGCCGCCCGCCGCCGCAGCCCAGGTCGAGGACGCGGTCCCCCGGGCCGATGCGAAACTTGCCGAAGTCGACCGTCAGCACGCGAGGTTCCCGTTGATCGCGGCGCGGTACAGCGCGACGGTGGCGGCCGCGACCGCCGGCCAGGCGAACCGCTCGCCGACGCGGCGCAAGCCACGTTCCGCGAGCGTTTCGCGCCGTGCGGCGTCGTCGAGGAGCATGCGCAGCGCCGCGGCGAGTTCCTCCGGGTCGCCAGGCGCCACGAACAGCGCCGCGTCGCCGGTGACCTCGGGCAGCGCGCCCGCCCGGGTGGTGACAAGCGGGGTGCCCGACGCCATGTGCTCGACGGCGGGCAGCGAGAACCCCTCGTACCTGGACGGGATCACCGCCACCTCCGCGGATGCCAGCAGCGCCGCGTACTGCTCGTCGGGCAGGCCGCTGGTGAACGTGACCCGCTCGCCCAGGGACAGCTGCGCGGCCTGCGCCCTGGTCGCCGCCGCGGGGGAGCCGACGACGACGAGGTGGACGTCGCGTTCTGTCACCAGCTTGGCGACTGCCCGCAGCAGGCCGGGCAGGCCCTTGAGCGGGGAGTCGGCGCTGGTGACGGTGACGATCCGGCCGCTGACCCGGGGCTGCGGACGTGGCCGGAAAAGCCGCGTGTCCACTCCAAGCGGGACTATGTGCACGCGTTCTGGCGGCACCAGGAAGTCGCGGCAGATGTCGAGCTTCGCCGCCTCGGAGACGGTGATCAGCGGGCCCGCGTGCCTGGCCACCCGGCCCTGCATGCGCACGAAGCCGTACCAGCGGCCCTTGTCAAGCCGCCCGAGCCAGCTCCGCTCCGCCAGGTCGAGCCGCTTGTCCACGGTGATCGGGTGGTGGATGCTCGTCACCAGCGGCAGGCCCAGCCTGCGCACGCCGAGCATGCCGTAGCCGAGCCCCTGGTTGTCGTGCACGACGTCGAAGTCCCCCGGTCGCGCGCGCAGCGCGCGCAGCGCCCTGATGCTGAACGTCAGCGGCTCGGGAAAGGCCCCCGCCCACATCATGGCCGTCTCGAGGGCGTCCGCCCAGTCCCTGATCTCCTCGCGCCGCGGGGTGCGGAACGGGTCGTCGTCGCGGTAGAGGTCCAGGCTCGGCACCTGGCGCAGCAGCGGGCCGTCGTCGAGCTCGGGGTAGGGCTGGCCGGAGAACACCTCGACGTGGTGCCCGAGGGCGGCGAGCTCCCTGCTCAGGTGACGCACGTAGACGCCCTGGCCGCCGGAATGCGGTTTGCTGCGGTAGGACAGCAGCGCGATTCGCAGTGGGCTGTTCACTGCGGCCACGGGGATGGGTCGGCTTGTCCAGGGACGCCGCAGCCTCGCGGGAAACGTATTCGCATCTGAGCAAGCATGTCATGCGTGCGCCTGGCGGTTTCAGGCTGGCCGATCGAACGCCGGCTACCAGGCCGGCCGGCGCGGGTCAGCGGTCATGATCACCGCTGAAGTCCGTCAGCAGCGCCGCGAACCGCTCGGGTGACTCCCGGTGGGGCGCGTGGCCGACGCCGGGGATCACCTGTATCTCACCGCGCCACAGGGCCGGGATGGTGAGCTTGCGCAGGTAGTCAAGGCTGACCAACTGCTCGCCTGAACCGTGCAGGATCGCCAGCGGCTGGCGGAGCCCTGCGGCAATCGCTACCTCGTCGGCGAACCGGCCCTCGCCGATGCTGGCCAGCAGCCCGGCGCGCGCCGCGCCGTCGGTGGCCAGGATGTCCGGCACGAACTCGCTGGCCGGCAGCGCCGAGCCGGGCGCGGTGAAGCTGGCGGCGAACGAGGTTGCCTCGGCGTCGGTGAGGCTCGCGGTGAAGCCGGCGTTCATCGCCGGGTTTGGCAGGAACGCCTCGGCGAGCTGCGCTGCCGACCCGACCGGCGGCGCGCCGAAGATGACAAAGCCGGCCGCCCCCGGCAGCGCTGGCGCAGCCTCAAGCGCGATATGCCCGCCCAGGCTCCAGCCGACGACGATCGCGTCGGCGGCACCGAGCGCCCGGGCGAAGCCCGCGAGCACGGCCGCGTATCCCGGCAGCGAGTAGTCGGCCTTGTCTCTCGCCGGCTCGGACTGCCCGTGGCCGGGCAGGTCAAGCGCAAGGCAGCGGAACCGCCGGCCGAAGCTTCCCGCAAGCACCGGGAGCCATGTCCTGGCGGAGGACGAGTTGCCGTGGACGAAGATGACCGCGCGGCCGTCCCGGTCGGCGCGGCCGCCGGGGCTCTCCAGGTAGGCGATCAGCTGCCCGGCGATCTCGACGCTCTGCTGGTTCACGTGCCGCCTCGCTTCCGCTCGCAGCCACTGCCCGGTCCGCTGCCTCAGCCTGGCGTGCGGAAACCCATCTGGTCAAGCGCGCCCGGGCGGCGCGGCGCGCCGACTGCCGGTGCAGTATCCGGCGTCAGGCGGTTTCCCTGGCGTCCCGGGAGTCCCGCAAGTACTACTTTGGACACTCTGCGCATGGACAAATCGCCCATAACGGGCGCGCAAATGGTCACAGAGTGTGCGAAGTGGCACGCCAGTGGCCCCTGTGACTCATGAGGAGCCGCGGCGGCGGGGTCCCGGCCCCTGTTCGGGTGACGCGGTGCGGTTGTCTGCCCGCTACCACCAGTAGTTGTAACCGTGGTGGCGCAGGCGCGGCCCGGACCCGCTCGCCGGGCACACGGTCGTGCCGGCGGTCGGGTTGCCGATGCCGGGCGTGACCGCCTTCACCTGGTCGAGGAAGCACGCGGCGACCACGACGCCGCCGCCGTTCACGGTGGTGGACACGTCGTCGCGCAACCCGAAGCGCTGGCAGCCCAGGTTGTCGAAGGACAGCTGGAGCCGCAGCGCCATGAACAGGAAGAGGTTGCCGGCCACCGCCGGGGACGGGCCAGGGTGGTCAGCCAGCAGGTTGACGTCCTGCTGCAGCCGCGCGCCCTGGATGCTCTCCATGTCGCCGCAGTACTCGGCGGGTGTCTGCCCGGCCGGCAGCGGCGGCATGTCAACGAGGGCCCGGTAGGTGTTGTCCTTGTCCGCGTTCTGGTTGCCGCTGCTGTCCAGCGACATCGGGTCATTCTGCGGGACAAGCGCGGCCGGGCCGCCCGACTGGCCCGCGAAGGCGGCCGCCTGCAGCTCGTCGAGCGGAAGCCCTGTCGTCGTCGATCCCGGGCTGGCCAGGTCGGGCACCTGCCACGGGGTGCAGCCCATCGCGGGATCCAGGAAGGAGGTGAGCAGCGCGTTATCGCCGTCATTGGCGAGCAGGGTCGGGGCGGCCCCGGCCAGCTGCTGCCGGCTGGCCCTCGTGTCCTGGGCGGTCTGCCCGTCGCCCCTGGCCAGGTACTCGGTGGTGACGCCTGAGCTCTGATCCTGGTCAACCAGCCCGAAGTCGCGCGTGGTCAGGCACGGCTGCCCGTCGCTGGCCTTGCCGGGGTTCGGGACGGTCAGCTTGCCCGCCTTGATCGCCGCGCTCGCCGCCTGGAAAAATGCCGCCGCGTTGCAGGCACCTGCCTGGCCGAACGGCGAGAGCAGGCCGCCGATGCTCTCGCCGGCGACGCAGTCGCCTTGCTGCAAGATGATGTCCGGGATGGCCGACGCCGCGGGGAAGTCGCCGAGCGAGGCGCGCCACGCACCGTTCACCAGCAGGTTTTCGCCATTCCCCCCGTTGTTGGCGCCCCCGGTGAGGGGAGCCTGGTCGGCGCCGGAAAGGCTCAGCGTTCCGCCGTTGAAGCCGAACCACAGCGCCACGACGCTGTCCCGCGGCACCGTCGGCACGGGCGGAGTCACCGCGGGCGTCGTGCCCGCGTCGACGACGAGCGGGTCATAGACCGAAATCTGCCCGGTGTTGGTGTTGATGACTGCCGCCTGCACGAACGCGGCCTGGCCGGGATCGGACTCGTGGCACGGCCCGTCCGCCGGGTCGGTAGCGGTGAGCTGGTAGGGCGTCGCGAGCCCCAGGGGACTTTCCGGGTTCGCCGGCACGATCAGCGTGCAGTTCCTGTCGATGACGTTCAGGTTGACGACGTTCAGGTTGACGGCCGCGACCGCGGCCGCGGCCGCGGCGTGCGCACGGACGACGCTGTTAGCTCCCGCGAACGCGATCGCCACGAGGCAGATGCCGACCGCGCCTGTTATCGCGGCGACGACACGAAAACCCGGTTGCCGAGTCTGCCGGTATCTCCGGTACCTCCTGCGTCGCCTCCAGCTACGCCGGCTCCGGCCGAGCAGACCTGACATGCCACGATCCCCTCACATCACGATCGGGTCACGACCCTCCCGGACACGAACGTTAGCGAGTGGTAATCAGCCGTACATGCCATTCGAACATTTCGTATCTATTACGGATCGCCGGACGAGCGCGGGACCGCGGGCGGCCGAACTGCGCCCGGCAGGCCGGGACGCGCCGCCCGCGCGCCTGGGCCGGCCGTCAGTGCGTGGCCAGGCCGCCCACCGCGAGCCCGATCAGGTATGTGATGCCGGCGGCGAAGGTGCCGAGGATCAGCTGGCGCACCGCGCCGCGCCAGAACGGCCTGCTGGTCAGCCGCGCGACCATGCCGCCGCCGGCGATCGCGGCCAGCGCGGACAGGACCAGCGCGGCCCATAGCGCGTCGAAGCCGGACAGGTAGGGCAGCAGCGGTATGACCGCGCCGGCGGCGAACGCGGAAAGCGACGCGCCGGCGGCGACCACGGGCGACGGCAGCTCCGCCGGGTCGATCCCGAGCTCCTCGAGCGCATGCACGGCCAGCGCCTTCTCCGGCTGGGCCGAGATCTCGGCGGCGGCCAGCCGCGCGGTGGCGGCGCTCACGCCGCGACGGCGCAGCATGCCAGCGAGTTCGGCCTGCTCGGCGACCGCGTTGTGGGCGAGCTCGTGCCGCTCCTTATCCACCTCGGACTGGACAAGCTCGTTCTGCGAGGAGACCGAGACATACTCCCCGGCAGCCATGGAGAACGCGCCGGCCGCCAGGCCGGCCAGGCCGGTGAGGATGATCGCGTGCCGCGAGCCGCCGCCGCCGCCCACGCCCGAGATGAGGGACACGTTGGTCACGAGCCCGTCCATCGCACCGAACACCGCCGGGCGCAGCCATCCGCCAGACACGTCCCGGTGCTCGTGGCCCAGCGGGTGATCGTGATCGGTAGTTGTCACGCAGTGATTTTACGAGCACTTGCCGTCGGCCGCGGGCTTCGCGTGACCGGCCAGCCGGTGCCGTTGCCCCGCCGTGCCGCGCGCGGGCCGGCGTATTCCGCCCCGGCGGCGACGGGCATGATGTGCGTGTGACAACGGCCACAGCGCGGCGGGGCACCGCGCTCGCTCGCCTGCCAGGACCGGCCCGGTGATCGCCGCGCCGCGCTGGTGGCACGCCGAACGGGCGTGGCTGGGGGCGCCTCGCGGCAGCGGGGGCGGGCTGGTCCGCGACGTCCTGATCGAGGCCCGCGGCGAGCGCTTCGCCGCGGTCACCCCCCGCACGCCCGCCGCGCGGGTGCCGCCCGGCACGGTCCGGCTGCCCGGCCTGACGCTGCCGGGCCTGGCCAACGCCCACTCGCACGCGTTCCACCGGGCGCTGCGCGGTTCGGCGGTGGGCGACACGTTCTGGACCTGGCGGGACCGCATGTACGCGGTCGCGGAACGGCTGGCCCCCGACACGTACTACGCGCTCGCCCGCGCCGTCTACGCCGAGATGACGCTGGCGGGGATCACGTGCGTCGGCGAGTTCCACTACCTGCATCACGGCCCGGGGGGAATCAAATATTCGGATCCGAACGAGCTGGGCCGTCTCCTCATCGCCGCCGCCGCCGCGGCTGGGTTGCGGATCACCCTGCTCGACACCTGCTATCTGGCAGGCGGCTTCGACCCGGGCGGCGCGCCGCGGCCGCTGACGGGAGTACAGCTGCGGTTCGGCGACGGGACCGCGGCCGCCTGGGCGGAACGGGTCGCCGGGTTCGGCTGTGACGCGCTCGGCATGGTGAGCCCGCACGCGCGCGTGGCCGCCGCGATCCACTCGGTGCGGGCGGTGCCGCCTGACCAGGTGCCCGAGGTCATGACGTGGTCGCATGCCCACGGCACACCGGTGCACGCGCACCTGTCCGAGCAGCCCCTGGAGAATGCCGAATGCCGGGCGGCCTTCGGGGCCACGCCCGCGGAGGTCATGTACGACGCGGGCGCGCTCGGCCCGCGCTCGACGATGGTGCACGCCACTCACCTGACCGCCCGCGACATCGAGCTGCTCGGCGGGTCGCGCACCGCGGTCTGCATGTGCCCGGTCACCGAGGCCGACCTGGCCGACGGCGTCGGGCCCGCTCCGGCGCTGGCGGCCGCCGGGTGCGCGCTGACCCTGGGCAGCGACGGGCACAGCGTGATCGACGTGTTCGAAGAGGCGCGCTGGATGGAGCTGTCGCAGCGGCTGGTGACGCACAGGCGCGGCAACTTTACGGCGGCGGAGCTGGCGGCGGCGGCGACGGTCAGCGGGCACGCCTGCCTGGGCTGGCCGGATGCCGGGGAGATCGTGCCTGGCGCGTACGCCGACCTGGCGACGGTGTCGCTGGACGGCCCGCGGCTGTCCGGCGCCGGGGCGGGCGACCCGCTGGCCGCGCTGCTGGCCGCCGGGACCGCGGCGGACGTCCGCGACGTGGTGGTCTCCGGCGCGGACGTGGTCCGTGACGGGCGGCACCTGCTGATCAACGACGTGCCCGGTGAGCTGGCCGCCGCGGTCGCCGCGGTGCTCTGCTGAGGGGGCCCCGACGATGGCGGAGACGCTGCTGATCACGCGGATCGGCGAGCTGGTCACGAACGCCGCTGCCGACGGCAGCGGCGGGCCAGGCGGGTTCGCGGCGATCGCCGACGCCGCGCTGGTCGTCGAGGGGGACCGGGTCGCGTGGACCGGGTCCTCGGCCCGGGCGCCCGCCGCCGACGCCGTGGTGGACGCGGCCGGCCGGGCGGTGCTGCCGGGGTTCGTCGACTCACACGCGCACCTGGTGTTCGCGGGCGACCGGAGCGCCGAGTTCGCGGCCAGGATGGCGGGCCGCTCCTACGCGGCCGGCGGCATCAGGTCCACGGTCGCCGCCACGCGGGCCGCGTCCGACGCCGAATTGCGCGCCGGGCTGCGTCGGCTCGCGGGGGAGATGCTGCGGCAGGGGACCACGACGTTCGAGTGCAAGTCCGGGTACGGCCTGACGGTCCGCGACGAGGCACGGTCGGTCGCGCTGGCCGCCGAGGTCACCCCGGAGGTGACCTACCTGGGGGCGCACGTCGTGCCCGCCGAGTTCGACGGTGACTCCGGCGGCTACCTCGAGCTGGTATGCGGGCCGATGCTTCAGGCGTGCGCGCCGCACTCCCGGTGGGTGGACGTGTTCTGCGAGCGCGGCGCCTTCGGCGCCGACGAGGCCCGCGCCGTGCTCGCCGCCGGACGGGCGTGCGGGCTGCAGCCGCGGGTGCACGCCAACCAGCTCGGCCCGGGCCCCGGGGTCAGCGTGGCGGTGGAGGCGGGCGCCGCGTCGGCCGACCACTGCACGTTCCTGAGCGAGGCCGACGTGGCCGCGCTCGCGTCCTCGGCCACCGTCGCCACGCTGCTGCCCGGCGCGGAGTTCAGCACCAGGCAGCCGTACCCTGACGCCCGCCGGCTGCTCGACGCGGGGGTCGTGGTCGCGCTCGCCACCGACTGCAACCCCGGATCCTCCTACACCTCGAGCATGCCCTTCTGCATCGCGCTCGCGGTCCGCGACATGGGCATGACCACGGCAGAGGCGGTCTGGGCAGCGACCGCCGGCGGTGCCCGCGCGCTGCGCCGCGCCGACGTGGGCTACCTGGCGCCCGGCGCGCGCGCCGACCTGATCATGCTGGACGCCCCGTCGCACGCCCACCTGGCCTACCGTCCGGGCGTCCCCCTCGTCCGCGCCGTCTGGCAGTCCGGCCACCGCGCCGACGCCCGCTAGCCCGGGCGCCGAGCCCGGGTCACAGGACCGGGTAGCGGCCGCGGAAGCGGATCAGCGGGTCGCCGGCCTCCGCCACGTAGGGCAGGCCGATTACCTCGGCGATCACCAGCAGGTGGTCGCCGGCCGGGACCCGGCGGGCCACCGAGCACTCCAGGGCGGCCAGTCCCCCGGACGGGATCAGCGCACCGGACGACGTGCCGCGCACGTGCGGGACGTCGTCGAGCAGCAGTCGGGCGCTTGGCCGGCCCGCGGCCGCGAACCGCCCGGCCAGCGCCTTCTGCGCGGCGGACAGCAGCGTGACCGCGAACCGCGAAGCGGGCAGCGACGGCCTGCTGAGCACCTCCGCCGGGTACGAGCCGGCCAGCAGCGACACGAGCACCAGGGGCGGGTCAAGCGACACCGGGCAGAACGCGCTGACAGTGGTCCCCACGTCGTCGCGCCCGTCGGCGATCGTGACCAGCGTGACTCCTGCCGCCCACGCCGACAGCGCGCTGGCGAGCTGCCCGGTCGCCGTGCCGGTCACGCGCGCCCCGGGCGCTGCCGGGGCCGACGGCAAACCCTGGGCGTGGGAGGCGCCACGGTCCGTTCGGTCAACTGATGTGCCAGCTGCCGGGCAGCGTCAGCGGTCCGTACGGCGGCAAGCCGGCGCGGGCCGCGAACTCCCACGCCGGACCCCAGCCCTCGGCGAACAGCGCGGCGAGCGCGCTCACGCCGACCGCGCCGAGCCCGTCGGCGCGCAGCCGGGGGAGCGCGGCGGGCCGGACATCGCTGGATTCGGCGGGGCGCAGCTGGTCAAGGGGGCTGTGCCGCGGGTAGACCCGCACCGGCGCCCCGGCCGGCAGCCCGCCGCGCGTGCGCGCGATGGCTATCGCGTCGTGCAGC
>JASHPP010000301.1 GCA_030038035.1 Trebonia sp. | reverse complement strand
ACCGTGTCGGCCGTCGAGCCGCTGACCGAGGACGCGGCGGCGATCACGTTCGACGTGCCGGCCCCGCTGCGGGACGCGTTCGCGTTCCTGCCCGGCCAGTCGCTGACCGTCCGGCACGCGGGGGAGCGCAGGTCCTACTCGATCTGCGTCCCGCCAGGGCGCGCGCCGCGGATCGGCGTGCGCGAGGTGCCGGGCGGCGCGGTGTCCGGCTGGCTGGTGCGGGCGGTCCGGCCCGGCGAGGTCGTCGACGTCCAGCCGCCGTCCGGCACGTTCACCCCCGGCCCGTCGCCGGCCGCTGGACGGCACGTGCTGGTCGCGGCGGGATCCGGCATCACGCCCGTGCTGTCGATCGCGTGGTCGCTGCTGCAGGCGGGCGCCGAGGTCACGCTGGTCTACGGCAACCGCCGCGCGGACACGGTCATGTTCGCCGACGAGGTAGCCGACCTCAAGGACGCGTTTCCCGCCCGGATGCGGCTGGTGCACGTGCTCTCGCGCGAGGCCCAGGAGGTCGACCTGTTCAGCGGCCGCCTCGACGCGGCGAAGCTGCGCGCGCTGCTGCCCGTCGTCGCGGATGTCCCTGCGGTCGGCGACTGGTGGCTGTGCGGGCCGTTCGGGATGGTAGCGGGAGCGATCGGCGTGCTGACGGAGTTCGGCGTGCCCCGGTCCGGCATCCACAGGGAGCTGTTCT
The DNA here is from genome assembly GCA_030038035.1 of Trebonia sp. Next base: position 3,205 of record JASHPP010000301.1, on the reverse strand, counting down.
ACGTGGAGGACACGCCGCCGCCGGCCGTCACCCACGCCGAGGAGGCCGGCGTCGGCGCCGAGGTCACGGTCATCCTTGACGGCCGCGCCACCGTGGTCACCGTCCCGCCGGGCACGGCGATCCTCGACGGCGCCCAGCGCGCCCGCGCCGACCTGCCGTTCGCGTGCAAGGGCGGCGTCTGCGGCACCTGCCGCGCGCTGCTGACCGACGGCAACGTCACGATGCGCCGCAACTTCGCCCTCGAGGAGCCCGAACTGGCGGCCGGCTACGTCCTCACCTGCCAGTCCCTGCCCGCGACCGACACGGTCACCGTCGACTACGACAGCTGAGGTCCGCGGCTCGGTTCCGCCGTGATCGCGGGCTCGGTCACAGCAGCGTGCGCAGGAGGCGGACCGGCGGGGAGCCGTGGGCCAGCATCCGGTCGTGCACCGCGCGCTCGGTCGCGCCGGGCGCGGCGAGGAGCTCCTTCGCCAGGTCCGAGATTTCGGTGTACCCGACGTAATACGTGGACAGCTGAGCGGAGGTGAGCAGCGCCCGGCGCCACTTGCCCGCCGCCTCGCCCTCCTCCTGGAAACCGCGGGTGGTCATGAGGGCCATCGCCTCGGCCTCGGTCATCCCGTGGGCGTGCACCCGGGCGTCGAGGATCGCGTTGATGATCGAGCGGAGCTGCATCTTCAGCTGCTGCATCCGCACCGCGCGGGTGTCGCCCTCGCCTGGGTACCCGTGGTCCGCCATCAGCTCCTCGGTGTAGACGGCCCAGCCCTCGGTGAACGAGCCGGAGCGGAGCGCGGCCCGCAGCGGCGTCGCCCCCGTGAACCGGCGCGAGTGCCCCAGCTGCAGGTAGTGGCCAGGCATCGCCTCGTGGACCATGAGGTTGTGCACCATGTGCCTGTTGTACTCGCGGTAGAACGAGGCGACGCGCTGGGTTGTCCAGCCGTCCGGCACCGGGGAGACCGCGATGAACGTCGGGAGCGGCGCGGTCTCCAGCGGTCCCGGCGAGTCGCAGTACGCCACCGCGACACCGCGATCGATCTCCGGCATGTCGATGACCTCGACCGGGTCCTCGTGCACCGTGACCAGGTCGTGGTCGCGGACGAAGCGCGTCTGCGCGGCGAAGGCGTCCGCGCAGAACCGCAGGATCGTGTCGCCGTCGGGCGCGTCCGCCGCCAGCCGGTCGAGCACCGCGCGCGGCGTGCCGCCGAGCGAGGCCGCGACGCCGTCGATCTCTTCGGTGACTCGGTCCAGGTCGGCCTGCGCGCGGGCCAGGATGGCGTCGGCGTCCGCGGCGGCGCTCAGCGACAGCGACAGCTTGCGCGCGAACCGCTCCGGGCCGATCCGCGGATCGGCGAAGCCGCCGCCGCCGGTCAGCTTGGCCTTCAGCCAGTCGCGGTGCGCCACGAGCGCTTCGAGTGCGGCCGGGCGGACCCCGGCCAGCTCGGCGGCCACCGAGTCAGTCGCCTTCGCCAGTGCCGCGTCGACATCGTCGCGGACCATCCGGATCGTCCCGTCGAACTGCGTGATCGCGGTCTCCAGGTGGACCCGCGGCATCGCGCCGAGCAGGCCGCGGGCGTCCGCCAGGGCGGCGGGGACCTGCCCGAGCCGGCCGGCCAGCGACATCAGCCGCTCAGGTAGCGGCGCGAAATCCCTGACAAGCAGCCCGTAGATCGCCCGGCCGGGGTTGGCGGCCAGCGGGTTCCACGTTTCCTCCCGCAGCTCGTCCAGTCCGAACAGCCGGCGGGCCACGTCGTCGGCGAGCATCGCGGCGTCCACTGTGAGCTGGTGGCCGAGCGGTCGGGAATCCAGCGCCGCCAGCCGGTCCGCGAACCCGGCCAGGGCGAAGCGTTCGGCGTCGAGAGCCGCCTGGGTCTGTTCGGCGAGACGGTCGTCGAAGCGGTGGTCGCCGAGTCTGGTCGCGGTATCGGGATGGCGCTGCGTCAGGTCATCCAGGTACTCGCGCGCCAGGACCGTGAATTCCGCGTCGGCGCGCACTCAGTCACCGTCCTTCCTGAATATCGACACCAGGTCGTTCATGTCTTCGATCCTGGCCCGGTAGCCGGGGCCGACGATCGACACGAGGTTTACGGCGGCCCATAGCAGCGCGACGAGAATCACCGCGTCATTGAGCGGGCCGGCCAGCGTCGCGCCAAAGTGCCTGGCGGCTATCACGCAGCCGATCGGTATGACGGCCACGAGGAGTGTTTTCGTCGCCAGCAAGACTTTGCGGATGGCTGCCCGCTTGCGGGTCGCTCCCGCTACGGTCGGCAGCAGCCCGTACTCGCTCGAGGCGAAGATGGCGATGTACCGTGCGACGATCTCCGGCAGGTCGCTGGCGGTCGAGTCATCGCCCAGCGCGACCCGCACCTGCAATTGCCGCAGATAAGCGGCCGCGTCGTCGCAGTGTAGCCGCAAATTCTCGCGCGTGACCGGATCCGGCAGCGCCAGCGCGGCCGGCAGCTTGATCTGCAGGTAGACGGCGACCTGTTCAAGGTCCCGGCACACGAGAGCCTTGACGCGGACGCTGTCAGAGCGCTGCGGTGTGCTATGCAGGTTCCGAAGCAGCCTGATCAGCGTGCCGGTCACGATGATGTCGGGCCGGCGCTTCGCCAGTGACGTATTCACGGCCGCGTCAATGATCACTATGAGCACGACGCTGACCGCGACGATGGCTATCTGAGCGGCGCAGAGGGCAATTCCGGCGACTATCGCCGCGGCGACCTGGCCGTCATGGCGCGGAACGACGTCCCAGGGACGCTGGAAGCTGCCGTGGTCGACCGCGAGCGTGACGCCGACAATCGCCACCGGCGTCACGAGCATGACAGCCAGCGTGGACAGTCTGGCTGTCCCTGACGGCGTAAGCTCCACGATGACGCTCAGGATGGCCATCGTGACGAAGAAGGCCAGGACCGGCACAATGAAAAGCAGCGCCGGCTTATCGGAGTAATCGAGGAGCGCGCTCACCCAAATCGTGCCGCCGAGCAGCAGGGCGATGAGCGCACCCAGGTAGGCATTGGCCAGGTACCCGCGGACGACGTCGGCGCGAGCGCGCACCACCGCATAGCGCCGCAATCCGGCCCGCACATTGGGCCAATCGGCCTCGGCCACATAGAAGAGCGTTAGCAGGCCAGCGGAGTATATTTCCTTGGCATGCTTGAAGGTCGCCTTTAGGGTGGCGTCCCTGATGGCCGCTTGCGGCGCCTTCAGCAGC
>JASHPP010000300.1 GCA_030038035.1 Trebonia sp. | reverse complement strand
CTGGAGGCTGAGCGGCGCCGTGAAGTGGGCGGGCGCGAGCAGGTGCGGCCTGATGAGGTTCGGCACCACGACCTGGATGACCACGAACACGAGTAGTGTCACGGCCATCGCGGGCAGCGTCCGGCGCAGCAGCACGCCCAAGGTCACGCCGAGCGCGAAGGCGAACGCCGCGTACCCAAGCGGGGCCACGCCTCGCGCGTCGAAGATGACGGGGACAAGCCGGGCCTCCGCGAACCCGTTGAAGGTGACGTGTATCCCGTTCCCGCCGCTCGCGGCGGCTTGCGCGGATCCGCCGGCGAGCGATGCCGCGTCGATCGGGCTGGCCCACCAGGTCACCAGCAGGCTGAGCAGGCCCGCGGTCGCGACGGCGGCGAGGCCGACGAGGCCGAGCTTGACCAGGGTCCAGCGGGTGCGCGTGACGCTCTGGTTCCAGGCGATCCGGTGCGTGCCGGCCTCGATCTCGCGGGCGATCAGCGGCGCGCCCCAGAACAGGCCCATCAGCGCGGGCGCCGCGAGCAGCAGCAAGACGCTGCCGTAGTAGAGGATGTGGTCGAGGCTGCCGACATTGTCCAGGAAGATGCTGGCGGCCGTGGCGCAGCTGGCGTGGCAGGCGGACAGGCCCGCGGCGGCGTAGCTGGCGGCCAGGCCAGCCCTGGTCGCCGCCAGCAGGACCGCGAGCACGATCAGGGCACCGGCTGCGGCGATGGCCTGCGGGCGGAACTGGCGCCAGGTCAGCCAGGTCATGGCCTGGCCTCCAGCGTCCTGGTGTCCAGTGACCCCGCGGAGGCGGGGCCCATGTAGGCGAGGATCAGGTCCTCGAGGCTGACCGGGTCGACGATCCAGGCCGGGTCGATGATCGGCTCGCTGCTGCGGACCAGGAAGGTGCTCTGCCGGCCGGCGTGGCTCTCGCTGATGACCTGATGGCTGGCCGGCAGGCTGGCGGTGTCGCGGCGCGGGCCGGTCAGCAGGTGGTGGGCGGCGAGGAGGCTGTCCACCGCGCCGTCGATCCGCACCCGCGAGGCGACAAGCACGATCAGGTAGTCGCTGACCCGTTCCAGGTCGGCGACCAGGTGCGAGGACATCACCACGCTGAGCTCCTGCTCGGCCGTCGCTTTCATCAGGACCTGCAGGAACTCGTGCCTGGCCACCGGGTCCAGGCTCGCGATCGGCTCGTCAAGGATCAGCAGCTCAGGGCGCTTGGCGAGGGCGAGCGTCAGCGCGAGCTGCGCCTGCTGGCCGCCGGACAGGCTGCCCGCCTTCTGCCTGGGGTCCAGGCCAAGCTGCCCGATCCTGCTGCGGGCTAGCGCGGCGTCCCAGCGGGGGTTCAGGTGCGCGCCGAGCCGGAGGTGGTCGGCCACGCTCAGCCCGCCGTAGGCCGGGGTGCCCTGCGCGACGTAGCCGACGCGGGCGAGCTGATCGGGACCGCTGGCCGGTCTGCCGCCGAGCACCTCGACGGTGCCCGTGCTCGGTCTCAGCATCCCGGTGGCCAGGCTGATCAAGGTGGTCTTGCCGGCCCCGTTCTGGCCGACGAGCCCGGCCACGTGCCCGGCGGGGATGGTGAGCGTGCAGTCGGCCAGGGCCCAGCGGTGCCCGTAGCGCTTGCCGAGGCCGCGTGCCTCAATCGCGGCGGGTGCGTTCGTCATACCGCCTCCTCCCGTCCGGCGGACTGGACGGCCCGCTGAAACAGCGCCTCGATATCCTCGGCGTCCAGGCCCGCCTGCTGCGCGCGGCCGATCCACGCCGACAGCTCCAGGCTGAGCTGCTGATGTGCGGCGACCGACGCGTCGCTGACGGTCTTGGTCACGAACGTGCCGACGCCTGGCTTGGCGGCCGCGAGGCCCTCGTACTCCAGCAGGCGGTAGGCCTTGAGGACGGTGTTGGGGTTGATCGCCAGCGAGCCGGCCACGTCCTTGACGGTGGGCAGCTGATCGCCGGCCCGCAGCACGCCCAGGCGCAGCGCCTGGCGTACCTGCCGGATCAGCTGCAGGTACGGCGCGACACCCGACTTGCTGTTGAGGTGGAACTCCATTACGCGCGCCGCCTCCATGCCATCAGGACTTAATCTAGGTAGCTAGCACAATAGCTTAATGGGTCGAGGCGGGCAATAGGTCCCCCATCGCACGACGCTACGGAGGATATGGCGGTGAATGCCCGGCGGCGCGGCTCCGGTCCCCGATACCGCTGGGCAGGTCACGATCGGGTCGGCTGCCTAGCCCGTGGCCGATGCGGACGGCTCCTGGGAAGACGTCGGCGGCGTGGACGGCGGCAGGCTCGACGGCGCCGGCGTGGACGGGGCCGGGGACGACGGCGGCGGCGACGACGGGTCTGACGTGGCCGTGGCGGTCGCGGTGGCGGTGGTCGTGGCGGTGGCGGTGGTCGTCGCCGTGGGCGATGCCGAGGCTGACGGCGAAGGCGACGGCGAAAGCGAAGGGGACGGGGAAGGCGAAGGCGACGCAGACGGCGACGGGGAAGGGGAAGGGGAAGGGGAAGGCTTCGGCTTGGACGGTGACGGTGACGGTGACGGCGACGGCTTCGGCTTGGCCGGCGAGCTCGCGGTCGGGGACGCCGAAGTCGGCTGGGCCGCCGGCGGCGTGGGCGAAGCCGGCCCCTGCCCGGGCTGCGTCGGCCCGGACGACGACGACGGCGCCGGCGCCGCCGCACCGCCACCGGTATCCGTGGGCACGCCCGCCGGGGAGCCCGTGGTCGCGCTGGGGGCCGTCCGCCCGTGGGTCGGGGTCGAGGTGCCGGTCACCTGGGGGCCGCCGCTGCCCGGGTCGGCCGTCGGCGACGATGAGGAGGAACCCCCCGGCACCGAAGCCGACACGAGAAACCCTGGCTGCACGAAGCCGAGCACAAGCAGCAGCACCACGAGCAGCCCGGCCCCCGTCGCCGCCATGGCAACCCGCCTGGGCAGGCCCGGCCCGCCGGCGCCGGCGCCAGCCGAAGCACCGCGGCCCCGGTGGTGGACGCCGGCCGGCACCCAGTAGCGGGACCGCTCGGGCTCAGGGATCACGCGCAGGTCCTCGATGACCTGCTCGTTCAGCTCCGCCCCGGCCAGGATCGGCAGCAGCTCCGGTGCCCACTGCGCCATGCAGTCGTCACGCCGGCGCCGGCAGGCGCGGCAGTCGCTGACATGGGACGTCACGCCCAGCCGCAGGTCAGCGGGCAACACCAGGCTGTCCCACCGGACCCCCCCTGGCATGCCGCCGTCGCGCAGACCATCGGCCAGCAGCTGCCGCAGTTCCCCGCACCCGCCGGCCCCGCCACCGAACGGGTCAGGATCAGCCTCCGCGGCCGCCAGCGCGGTGACCTCGAAGGCGCGCAGGATCGCCTCGCGGTTCTCCCGGCGCACCCGCTGGGCCGCGGCGGCGTCGGTGCCAAGCTCCGTCGCGGCGCTGCGGCTGTCCAGCGCCCTGCGCACGAACATGTCGTACATCTGCCGCCGGGGTTCGGGCAGCGTGGCCACGATCTGCTCGAGCCAGCGCCGCACCGACTCCTGCCGCGCCGCGTGACCCCGCATGTCCGGCCCGTGCGGCGGGCCGGCGGCGATGCTGGCCCGCAGCGCCCCCCAGTTGACGGCGTCGACCCCGGCGGACAGCCCGGACGCGAGATCGCCGTGCGCCGCGATGCCAGCCAGCCAGTCCCGCAGCCGGTCCGGGCGCGCCAGCTTCGCGGGATCACCCATCGCCAGGTAGGCGACGATAAAAGCGTCATGGGCATAGGCGACCGCCGCGTCGGCATCGGGCCACAGCCGTTCGGCGCAGCGGCCGAGCACGGCGTCGCGATGCCTGCGGACCACCCGGTCGAACGCCGCCGCGCGTGCCCGCTTGGTGGCAGCCTGCCGGAAACGCCGCACCAGCGCGGCATCGGTGTGTCCCCGGTCGTTCGTGGTTATGGACGCCACTCCATTCACGGCCAGTCGGCCCGCCCCCTCAGCAGGATGTCACAGCGACATATGACTATAAGCCCAAATCAACACCTCCGGGTACATCCGCACGTTTGCTCACTCTATGATCCGGAGAATCAAACATTTTCCGCCGAACGATCTCGCCCGTCTCCCCAGCGCCCGCGTCTGCCTCGAGCCGGGGGAGCCGCCACGGTCCGTTCGGGATAACCGGTCAAGCCCAGCGGACCTGGACGACCTTCGCCCACAGTGCCAGCGCACGGGTGTCTCCGCGCACGCTGATGCCCGCGCTCTCGGGGTCCTGGCGGTTCCACAGCAGCAGGTACAGGCCGGCCGCGGGACCCGACACGACGGTGTCGGCCGTGTCGTGCCCCCGGTGGGCCTGCAGGCGGCCCGGGCCGATGGCAATGTGCCAGCCGGCCGCGGTGTCGGTGGCGTTGAGCTGCAGCGTGCGGTCCGCTGGCGGCCGGACGGCGGGCTTGCGCCGTGGCGCGAACCCCATGACGAGCTCGTCGACCCCGTCGGCGGCGAACTCGGGGTCGAACGGCGTCACCTGGCCGGCCGCCAGCTCGGCGTCGGCGCGGTGGATCGCGGTCTCGTGGGCCTGGCGGCGCGCCCAGAAGGCCAGCGGGGACGGCGCGGGCAGGAACGTGGCGCACGACACCGCGGGATCGGCCGACCGCAGCGTCGCGACCAGCGCCCGGTGCCCGTCGCGGTAAGCCCTCAGCAGCTCGGCGTCCGGCGGCCCGCCGGCGAGCAGTTCGGCCTCCGAGGGGCCGTCGATGATGCGGTCCCTGGCCTGGCGCACGTGCGTGCCCGCCCACCAGTGGATGTAGCGGATGTGGCGCAGCAGGTCCTTGACCCGCCATGGCTGGCAGGGCGGAACGGGGGCGTCCAGCCCGCCGCGCTCGGCCGCGTCGGCGAGCAGCTGCCCCTCGCGCTCGAGGGCTGCCAGGTGCTGACCGGTTTCCACGATCGTCGATCATGCCGGAACCGCCGCCCGGGCGCTTGAACATCCGTGCGCGGTTCGGCGGCCGTCAGGTGCGCGTAGCGTGGGGAGCGTGCTGCAGGGTTCGGCGATCGCGGCCGGCGAGCAGTTCAGCCTGTCCGCCGTCCGCTGCTCCCACGCCCGGGCCGGGTTCGACTCGCCCGAGGTGGAGCGCGCGCACGTGCTTGTCGCCGTCCGCCGCGGGGCGTTCCTGCGCCGGGTAGACGGCGGCGAGGTCCTGGTTGACGCCGCGCTGGCGTATCTGAGCGCCCCGGGCACGGTCGAGGAGTTCGCCCACCCGGTCCCCGGCGGGGACGTCTGCACGGTGATCCGGCTCGAACCCGGCCTGCTCGCCGAACTCAGCGGCGGCGACCCGGATGTCCGCCTTCCCGCGGTGCCGATGGACGCGGCCAGCCAGTTCGCGCTGCGGCGCCTGGTCGCCGCCGCGCGCCGCGGCGACCCGGACGGCACGCTGGCCGAGGACGTGGTCCGTCTGGTCGCGGGCCTGCTCGCCCGCAAGCTCCCGGCCCGGGCCGGCAGCGGCCGCCCGGCCACCGCCGCCGCGCGCAGCCGCATCGTCAACCAGGCCAGGGCAGCGCTGGCCGCGGACCCGCGCCTTGGGCTGATCGACCTCAGCCGGGTCACCGGCTGCTCCCCGCACCACCTGAGCCGCGTGTTCGCCCAGCTCACCGGCTCCACGGTCAGCCAGCACCGCAACCAGCTGCGGGTCAGCCTGGCGCTTGACCGGATCGCGCAGGGCGAGCCTGATCTCGCCGGCCTCGCGCACGACCTCGGCTTCGCCGACCACGCGCACCTGACCAGGACGATCCGGGCCGCCACCGGGCAGCCGCCGAGCGCCTGCCGGGCATCGCTGTCCGAAACCCGGTGACCAGGGACCTGGCCCGGGATCTCACTGGCGCGAAGGCGGCCCCTGGTCGGCAGGATGGCCCGCATGATGACGACACGCTTCCGCACGATCGACGGGGTCCGGATCAGGTACGGCGACAGCGGCGGCCCGCCCGCGCCGGCCCCGGCCGTCGTGCTGACCAGCCCGTGGCCGGAGAGCGTGCACGCGTTCGCGCCGATGTGGGGCTCGCTTTCCGAGCGCGCCCGGCTGTTCGCCGTCGACCTGCCGGGGTTCGGCGCATCCCAGCGCCGCGCGGACCTGCTGTCCCCGCGGGCGATGGGGGAGTTCCTCGCCCTGCTGATCGCCGAGGCCGGGCTGGGCAGGCCGCACATCGTCGCGCCCGACGTCGGAACCGCGGCCGCCCTGTTCGCGGCGGCCGGCCATCCGGAACTGATCGCGAGCGCGATCGTCGGCAGCGGCGGGACCGCGGTCCCGATCCAGCTCGGTGAGCCGCTCGCGTCGTGGGTGCTCGACCCCGACTTCGGCAAGTACGCCGCGATGGACCCGCGCGCGATCGTCGGCGCGGCGCTGGACACGATCGCCGGCGGGGTGCCTGACGACATCCGCGCGGACTACCTGGCCTGCTACGACGGCGACCGCTTCGCCGAGTCGATGCGCTATGTCCGCAGGTATCCGGAGGAGCTGCCCGTGCTCGCCGGGCTGCTGCCGCGGATCGCGACCCCGGTCACGATCATCGCCGGCCGCCGTGACCGCGCCGTCCCGCTGGCCAACGCGGAGTTCCTCGACGAGCGGCTGCCCGCCAGCCGCCTCGTGCTCCTCGATGCCGGGCACTTCGCCTGGGAGGAGATGCCGAAGGAGTACGCC
>JASHPP010000299.1 GCA_030038035.1 Trebonia sp. | reverse complement strand
GTCGGGTCGCGCAGCGGGATGTCGTCCAGCCTCACCCGCATCCCGCCGTCGCCGCCCGCGGACAGCTCGGTGGTCGCGCAGGCGACGCCGGCCGCGCCAAGGTCCTGGATTCCCTCGATCAGCCCGGCGGCGTACAGCTCAAGGCAGCACTCGACGAGGAGCTTCTCCATGAACGGGTCGCCCACCTGGACGCTGGGGCGCTTGGCCGAGGAGCTCCCGTCGCCGCCGAACGTTGCACTGGCCAGCACAGAAGCGCCGCCGACGCCGTCCGGGCCGGTCCGCGAGCCGAACAGGATGACCTTGTTGCCCGGTCCGCTCGCGACCGCGGCCTTGAGGTCGCGATGCCGCATGACACCCACGCACAGCGCGTTGACCAGCGGGTTCCCGGCGTAGCAGGGGTCGAAGGCGAGCTCGCCGCCGATGTTCGGCAGGCCGAGGCAGTTGCCGTAGGACGAGATGCCGCTGACCACCCCAGGCAGCACGCGGGCGGTGTCGTGGGCGTCCGCCGGGCCGAACCGCAGCGCGTCCATGACCGCCACCGGCCGTGCGCCCATCGCGAGGATGTCCCTGACGATGCCGCCGACGCCGGTGGCCGCGCCCTGGTGCGGCTCGACGAACGACGGGTGGTTGTGGCTTTCGATCTTGAAGGTGACCGCGTAGCCCTGCCCGATGTCCACCACGCCGGCGTTGGCGCCGATGCCGGCGAGCAGCGCCCCGGACTGGCTCTCGTCGGGGGCGAGCGTGCGCAGGTGCACCTTGGAGGACTTGTACGAGCAGTGCTCGCTCCACATGACCGAGTACAGGGCCAGCTCGGCGGCGGTGGGCCGACGGCGCAGGAGCTCGCGGATCTTCGCGTACTCATCGCCGGTGAGGCCGAGTTCGGCGAACGGCTGGGCCAGCTCCGGGGTGCCGGCGGCGACCTCGATGGTGTCCTTGCCGCTCACCGCAGTGCCCCCGCGAAGGCCCGGACCGCGGATGTGAAGAACCCGAGCCCGTCGGCGGACGGGCCGGTCAGCGGGTCGATGGCGTGCTCGGGATGCGGCATCAGGCCGACCACGTTGCCTTCGGCGCTGCAGATGCCCGCGATGGCGCGGGCGGCCCCGTTCGGGGCGTTGCCCACGTAGCGGACGACCACGCGCCCGGCCGCCTCGAACTCGTCGAGCGTGGCCTGGTCAGCGGTGTAGGCGCCCTCGCCGCTCTTCAGCGGTATCCGCACCAGCTGGCCTGCTCGGTAGCCGCTGGTCCACGGCGTCCGCGTGTTCTCGACCGTCAGCCGCACGTCGCGGGTGATGAAGCGCAGGCCGGCGTTGCGGGTCAGCGCGCCGGGCAGCAGGTGGGCCTCGCACAGGATCTGGAACCCGTTGCAGATGCCGAGCACAGGCAGCCCGGCCCTGGCGGCAGGGACGAGCTCCGCCATCACGGGCGAGAACCGGGCGATCGCGCCGCAGCGCAGGTAGTCGCCGTAGGAGAAGCCGCCGGGCAGGATGACCGCGTCGACGCCGCGCAGGTGCCGGTCGGCGTGCCACAACGGGACGGGCTCGGCCCCCGCGTAGCGCACCGCGCGGGCCGCGTCGGTGTCGTCAAGCGACCCGGGGAACGTGACAACGCCTATCCGCACGTCCGCAGCCTACCCGGCGGCGCCCCAGGCCAGCGAAACGTGGCGACGGACGGCGACCCGGCATGATGTGGGATAGAAAACCACCTTTTCTGGTGGTTTTCTATCCCACATCATTGCGGCGCGGGCGGTTACTCCCCCTGGTGGAGGGCGAACTCCTCGATCACCGGGTTGGCGAGCAGTTCGCGGGCGAGCTCTTCCACGGCGGCCAGCGTGGTGCCGTCCGCGGGGCCGTCGATCTCGAGCTCGAACCGCTTTCCCTGGCGCACGGCGCTGACCTTGCCGAACCCCAGGCGGCGGGCTGCGCCGAGCACGGCCTCGCCCTGCGGGTCGTGAATCTCCGGCTTGAGCATCACGTCCACGATCACTTTGGCCACGTATCCTCCCAGGCAAACAGGGCATATATCGTCAGGTGAAAGGCGTCCGGCCACGGCAGCAAGCGCCCATGAAGCGTACAGCCACCGTGGCATCAAGGCCGGCAGGGCCGACGGTGGCAATCCCATCGCCGGGCCTAGCCGAAAGGAGTGGCACGTGACCGTCGAAACCGGCGGTGCGACCCTGGTCGCACCCAATGACACCGAGCTCATCCAGCTCCTTACTCCCGAAGGCGAGCGGGTCGACAACCCCAGCTACCCGCTCAGCGACGTAGACATCAAGGGCCTGTACCGCGACATGGTGCTGGTCCGGCGGTTCGACACCGAGGCGATTTCCCTGCAGCGCCAGGGTGAGCTCGGCATCTGGGCCTCACTGCTCGGCCAGGAGGCCGCGCAGATCGGCTCGGGGCGCGCGCTGTCGCCCACGGACATGGCGTTCCCCTCGTACCGCGAGCACGGCGTGGCCTGGTGCCGCGGCCTGGACCCGGTGCGGCTGCTCGAGCTGTTCCGCGGCGTCAGCAACGGCAGCTGGAACCCGGAGCAGTACAAGTTCCACCTGTACACGATCGTCATCGGCGACCAGACCCTGCACGCCACCGGGTACGCGATGGGCATCAAGCGGGACGGCGCGGAGGACGAGGCGGTGATCGTCTACTTCGGTGACGGCGCCACCAGCCAGGGCGATGTGAGCGAGGCGTTCTCCTGGGCGTCCGTCTTCAACGCCCCCGTGGTGTTCTTCTGCCAGAACAACCAGTACGCGATCTCCGCCCCGCAGGAACGGCAGAGCCCGATCCCGCTGTACCAGCGGTCGCGCGGCTTCGGCTTCCCCGGGGTCCGGGTCGACGGCAACGACGTGCTCGCCTGCTACGAGGTGACGCGGCAGGCGCTGCGGGCAGCGCGCGAGGGCCAGGGCCCGACGCTGATCGAGGCGTTCACCTACCGGATGGGCGCGCACACCACCACCGACGACCCGACGCGGTACCGGCTGGCCAGCGAGCTCGAGACGTGGCGGCTGCGCGACCCGATCGAGCGCGTCCGCGCCTTCCTCGCCCGCACCGGCCTGGCGAATTCCGCGTTCTTCGACGAGGTCGAGGCGGCGGCGGCGGAGCTCGCCGCGCACGTCCGCGAAGGCTGCCGGGCGCTGCCTGACCCGCCGCCGCTGGCGCTGTTCGACCACGTGTACACGGGCGCGAACGCGATACTCGACGCCGAGCGCGCGCAGTACGCGGCCTACCTGAACGAATTCGACTGGGAGAGCCTGGCTGGTCTGCGCCAACAGGAAAGCGGGGCCGCGCGATGATGACCAAGCTCACGCTGTCCCGTGCGCTGAACGAGGGGCTGCGCCGGGCGCTCGAGGCCGACCCCAAGGTGCTGATCATGGGCGAGGACGTCGGCAGGCTCGGCGGCGTGTTCCGGGTGACGGACGGGCTGCAGAAGGACTTCGGCGAGCACCGCGTGCTCGACACGCCGCTCGCGGAGTCGGGGATCATCGGCACCGCCATCGGGCTGGCGCTGCGCGGCTACCGGCCGGTCTGCGAGATCCAGTTCGACGGCTTCGTGTACCCGGCGACCGATCAGATCGTCAGCCAGCTCGCGAAGATGCACTACCGGTCGCGCGGGCAGCTGACGCTGCCTGTCGTCGTCCGCATCCCGTTCGGCGGCGGCATCGGCGCGGTCGAGCACCACAGCGAGTCGCCCGAGGTCATCTTCGCGCACACCGCAGGGCTGCGGGTGGTCGCCTGCGCGGACGCGGCCGAGGCGTTCGCGATGATCCAGCTCGCGATCGCCTGCGACGACCCGGTGATCTTCTTCGAGCCGAAGCGGCGCTACTGGGACAAGGGCGACGTCGACCTGACCGCCCCGCCGGACGCCGCGCTGCCCCTGGACAAGGCGCGCACCGTGCTCCCCGGAGACGACGTCACCCTGCTCACGTACGGGCCGCTGGTCCGCACCTGCGTGGAGGCGGCGATCGCCGCCAGCGACGAGGGCAAGTCCATCGAGGTGATCGACCTGCGCTCGCTGTCGCCGCTCGACATGGAGACGATCACCGCCTCCGTATCGCGCACCGGCCGGTGCGTGGTCGCGCACGAGGCGCCGGTCTACGCCGGGCTCGGCGCCGAGATCGCGGCCCGGGTGACCGAGCAGTGCTTCTACGACCTCGAGGCGCCGGTGCTGCGGGTGGGCGGCTTTGCCACGCCGTACCCGGTCGCGCGGCTTGAGGACCACTACCTGCCGGACCTGGACCGGATCCTGGACGCCGTCGACCGGTCCTTCGCCTTCTGAGCCCGGGGAGTCCAGCATGAACAAGGAGTTCAGGCTCCCCGACGTCGGGGAGGGCCTGACCGAGGCCGACATCGTCTCCTGGCACGTCAAGCCGGGCGACGTGGTGGAGATCAACCAGGTCATCGTGGAGATAGAGACCGCCAAGGCGGTCGTCGAGCTGCCAAGCCCGTACGCGGGCACGGTCAGCGCCCTGCTGGTGACCGAAGGGCAGACCGTCGACGTGGGCACGCCGATCATTGCGGTCGACGTGCCCGGCACGGACTCCGGCCCGGGCCAGGCAGCCGGAGCCCCGCAGGCCGCGGCTCCGTCCGCCCCGGCCGAGTCCGCCCCCGCCGCACTGTCCACCCCCGCGGCCGGGGAGGAACCCGCTGAACCCGGCCGGCAGGCGGTGCTGGTCGGGTACGGGGTCAAGCCGGGAGCGACGACCCGCCGCCCGCGCAAGGCGCCGCCCGCCACGCGGCCAGCCTCCTATCCGGCCACGCCGGGGCCGGCCCCCGGGAGTAACAGGGCCAAGCCCCCGGTGCGCAGGCTCGCCAGGGACCTTGGCGTGGACCTTGCCCTGCTCACGGGAAGCGGGCCGGAAGGTTCCGTGACCCGGGAAGATGTGCAGCGGGCGGCCGGAGAAGCAACGGCTCGTTCGGGATATGGAGTGGCGGGATCAGGCGACGGCGCGGCCGCCCTCGCTACGGCGGCCAGCCCGGGCGGGACCGAAGAGCGGATTCCCGTGCGGGGGGTGCGTAAGCACATCGCGGCCGCGATGGTGGCCAGCGCGTTCTCCGCGCCGCACGTGACCGAGTTCCTGCAGGTGGACGTCACCGACACGATGGCGGCCGTGCGGCGGGCGCGGGAGCTGCCCGAGTTCGGCGGGGTCAAGGTGTCGCCGCTGCTGTTCGTGGCCAAGGCGCTGCTCGTCGCGGTCGCCAGGCATCCCATGATCAACTCGTCGTGGGACGAGGCCGCCCAGGAGATCGTCGTCAAGCGCTACGTCAACCTCGGCATCGCGGTCGCGGCCGAGCGCGGCCTTCTTGTCCCCAACGTCAAGGGGGCGCACGCGCTGTCCCTTGCCGCGCTCGCGGCGGCGCTCGACGAACTGGCCGCCACGGCGCGCGCGGGCAAGGCGACGCCGGCCGACCTGTCGGGCGGCACAATCACGATCACCAACGTGGGCGTGTTCGGCGTCGATGCCGGAACGCCCATCCTGACCCCAGGGGAGGCCGCCATCCTGGCGTTCGGTCAGGTGCGCGAGGCACCATGGGTACGCGACGGCGAGCTGGCGGTGCGGAAGGTAACGACGCTATCGCTGGCCTTCGACCATAGGATCGTGGACGGAGAACTCGGCTCTGCGGTGCTGCGCGACGTAGGCTCGATGCTGGAAGATCCGGTCCGGATGCTCGCGTGGTCGTGAGCCCGGCGCACCGAGGGATAGGGATGCGGAATGTCGTGGCGGAACGTGCGCGACGCCCTGGTGCTGATGGGCGGCTTCATCGCGCTGATCTGGATCCTGCAGGTGTTCAACTGGGCCGACGGGTACCGGCTGGACCTGTCGTACGGCATCCTGCCGCACGACGTGGACCGGCTGCCGGAGATCTTCACCGCGCCGTTCCTGCACTTCTCCTGGCAGCACATCGAGGGCAACACGGTGCCGCTGTTCGTGCTCGGCGTGCTGGCGGCGTACCGGGGCATCAGGAAGTTCCTGCTGGTGACGCTCATCATCACGGTGGCCAGCGGGCTCGCGGTATGGCTCTTCCAGAGCTCGGGCGAGCTGACCGTGGGCGCCAGCGGGATCATCTTCGGATACTTCGGTTATGTGCTGATCCGCGGATTTTTCGGCCGCAACCTGCTCGACATCGGCATCGGGATCGTGGCGGGCGTGCTGTACTGGACGATCCTGCAGGTGGCCATACCCGGCACTCCGGGGATCAGCTGGATCGGGCACCTGGGCGGCCTGTTCGGCGGTGTCCTCGCGGCCTGGATCCTGCGGGAGCGCACTCCCGCTGGGGTGAGCCGAGGCGGCTGGACAAGCGGGTGGACGACCGGCCTTGGCGCGTCTGCGGGCAGCGGCCGTCCGGGTTCGGGGAGCGGTCCGGGTTCGCGGGGCGGTGCCGGTTCGGGGGGCGGTGCCGGTTCGCGGGGCGGTGCCGGTTCGCGGGGCGGTGCCGGTTCGGGGAGCGGTGCCGGTTCGCGGAGTCTTCCCGGCGCCGGGAACGGCAGCGGCGCCGCAGCCGATCTCCTGCGCGAACTCGACGACATGGGCCTCTAGCTTCAGGGCACCCGGCAGGCCAGACTTGCGATAGTCCGAACCCGGAGCAGAGGAGCAGAGGAGCCGCGAGGCCGATGATCCGTCACACCGTCCTGTTCAGCTGGAAACCAGAGGCCACGCAGGAGCAGAAGCAGCAGGCGGCGACCGAGGTCGCGAAGCTGCCGTCGATGGTGCCGTCGGTGCGCGCCTTCGCCTCCGGGCCGGACGCGGGCCTGGTGCAGGGCAACTTCGACTTCGCCGTGACCGCCGATTTCGACGACGAGGCCGGCTTCTTCGCCTACCGCGACGACCCGGGGCACCGGGACATCGTGCAGCGCCACATCATGCCGATCGCCGCCCAGCGTGCCGCGGTGCAGTTCGAGTTCTGACGCGGGCCCGTCGAGCTAGAACGCTCCTTCGGGAACGTCCATGAGGTCGAGGGTGGTCTGCTCGATGACCTTCCGGTCGGCTTCCAGCCTGGGCAGCACCGTCGTGGCGAAGAACCGCGCCGCCGCGAGCTTGCCCGCGTAGAAGTCACGGTCAGCCTCCGCCAGCTCGTCCGCGTCATCCAGCGCGCGCTGCGCCACCGCGGCCTGCCTGGCGAGCAGCCAGCCGATGGCCAGGTCCCCGAAGGCGAGGAGCAGCCGCACGGTGCTGAGCCCTGCCTTGTAGACCTCCTCGGGGCGGTCCAGCGAGCCGATCACGAAACCCGTCATGGCGGTCAGCATCGCCTCCACCTGCGCGACCCCCTCGGTGAGGGCGGCGCGCTCGATCTTCAGCCGGCCGTTGCCGTCGCCATGCTCGCTGCGGTCGCTGCGGTCGCTGCGGTCGCTGGCGTCGTCGCTGGCGGCGAACGCCGCGATGTCGGCGAGCAGCGAGCGCACGGCCGCGCCCTGGTCGCGGACGATCTTGCGGAAGAAGAAGTCCAGGCTCTGGATGCCGGTCGTGCCCTCGTAGAGGCTGTCGATCTTCGCGTCCCTGATGTACTGCTCGATCGGGTAGTCCTGCAGGAACCCCGATCCGCCGAGCGTCTGCAGGGCCAGCGTCAGCATCTCGTACGACCGCTCGGACCCGACGCCCTTCACCACCGGCAGCAGCAGGTCGTTGCGCGCGACGGCGGCCTCGTCGACCGTACCCGCCGCCTCGGCGAGCTGCACGGCGTCCTGCTGCGTCGCCGTGTACAGCACAAGCGCCCGCATGCCCTCCGCGTAGGC
>JASHPP010000029.1 GCA_030038035.1 Trebonia sp. | reverse complement strand
TTCATCGTGGCCGTCGTCTGGTTGACTTCCGGGTAGAGCATGTGCCGGTAGACCGCGTAGAACGCTGTCCCGGCTGCCCCGGGCGTCTCGAGCGTCTCGGGCACATCAGGCACATTGGGCATATCGGCCGCCCCGGCCGCACTGCGGTTTCCCCCGCCGCCGGGCCCCGCGTGCACCCTGCGCCGCCCGCGTCACGCGCCCGGCGGGATGCCTGAATTAACTGCCCCGGGGATGAGGCATGAGGCTTGGCTCAGGCATCTGCGCGCGGCGGTCGCGGCTGCCCGGCGCGGGTGCTCGCGGATGCGCCGGATCTGTGCCCGGCCGTGACCCCCCGCCGTCCCCTGCCGCCCGTGCCGCTGGCGTGCCCGCCCGGGGGATGCGGTTCATGATCATGGGCCGGAGGTGACCGCGGGCGGTCCCCGTTGACCCGTGATCATGGTCCATGGGCGGTTTCCGGGAGGTGGTTGATGGGTGAACGGGGGAAATGTCCGCTATGTGCCCGCCGCTGGCGCGGTTGACCCGTGACCTGCCCTGCGCCGCAAACGGCCAGCGGCTAGGGCTGGCACCTTCTGTGACCGAAGACGGCTCACGCGGTGACCGCAGAACCCACGGCCGACTCACCAGCCGGCGATGGCGACTTCCGCGCTGGCCGCGTTGTTCAGCAGGTTCGGATCGGGATTGAGTGCGGCTGCGGCCACCGCGACCGCGGCGGTGCCCTTGCTCTCCGCCTTGACGGTGATCGTGAGGGTGTCGGCCTGCCCGGCCGGCAGCGGCACCAGCGACCAGCCCACCAGGCCGCCGAGCCGAATGCACCCGGACGAGCAGCCGGTGACCGTCAGCGGCGCCAGCACCACTGCCGCGGCGGCCGCGTTCTCGGCCAGCGCGGGGCCGGCGTTGGCCACCGTCACGGTGCACGTCCCCGTGGCGCCCACGGCCAGGCTGGCCGGGCAGGACAGCCTCGCGGAAACGTCCGCGGCGGGGCCCACCGACACGGTGAACCGTCCCGTGCTCACCGACCCTGAGGAGTCTGACGCGGTCACCGAGTAGGTGCAGGACTTGGTCCCGGCGGGCGGCGTCCCGGACACCAGCCCGTCAGAGCTGACCGACAGCCACGAGGGTGCGCCGCCGGCGACGGTATACCTCGTGGCGTAGTCCGCGCTGAACTGGTAGCTGTACGGCGTGCCCGTCCCCGCGGCGTACTCGGCGGGGTTGGTGCCTGAGGTCACGGTGACCGTGCCCAGCGCAGTGGCCGACCCAGTCTCGTAGAAGCTCACCGTGCCCGCCGTCACGGGGTTGTTCGCCGAGTTGGTGACATCGGTGACCGTGGCCGTGAAGTCGACCGGGGTCCCGGCCGTGCCCCCGCCGCCAGTCTCGCTGAGCGTCGTGGAAACACGAGTTCAATTACGGCAGCGGCCAATCCGGTGCTGAGCTGCGGCTTTTCTCGCGGCAGCCCGGTAAGGTCACGTCGCCGACCGGACGGCGGCGGCGGTGTCACGAGCCGCGTTCCAGGCAACGGCGGTGGCCACCACGGCGGCCGCCCCCGCGGTCAGCATCGCGGCGCGGTCGCCGGTGACCCCGGTGACTCCGCCGCGCATGGACTCGGCGATGGCTGGCAACAGCGCCGCGCCGACCGCCGCGCCGATCTGGCGGCTGGTGTTGATCACCCCGCCGGCCAGGCCCTGATCGCCGTCCGCAAGCGCCCGGCTGGCGATGACCAGCGAACCGAATGCGGTTCCCGCGGTACCGAAGCCGACCAGGATCACCACCGTGAGCACCGGGCTGTAGCCGCCAGACGGCAGCCGGGCAAGGGCGGCGAAGCCGAGCGCGGCGGCCGCCCCGGTCAGCACGAGCATGCGGCGGACGCCGACCTTGCCCGCTAGCCTGGGGCCGAGCAGCCCCGTGGTGAAGCCCGCGACGCCTTGCGGCGCGATGACCAGGCCCGTGGCCAGGGGCGAGAAGTGCAGGGCCTGCTGCAGGTACAGCGAGAGCACAAGCAGTTCCCCGCCGTTCCAGACGCCGAGCAGGAACGCCAGCGCGGCGCCGTTCCGCAGCCCTGGGCGCAGCAGCAGCCGCGGCCGGACCAGCGGCTCGGGGTGGCGGGCCTCCGCCACCCCGAAACAGGCCGCGACCGCAGCCGCCGCCGCGAGCGTTCCGGCGACGGGCAGCGACGTCCAGCCGAGCACGTCCCCCTGCGACACCCCGAAGACAACGAGCGCCACCGCCGCGGTGATCAGCACCGCGCCGCGCACGTCCAGGTGGCGCCCTGCCCGCGTGCCGCCTGATTGCCTGCCATCCCGAGCTGCCTTCGCCCTGGTGTCGGGTCCGCGGAGGATCCGCGGCGCCAGGACGGCGGCGGCCAGGCCGACCGGCACGTTCACCAGGAACACCGAGCGCCAGCTCGTCCACTCGACGAGCACGCCGCCGAGCACCTGGCCGGACACGAAGCCGACCGCGGAGATCGAGCCGTACAGCCCGATCGCCCTGGCACGCCGCGGACCGGCGGGGAAGCTGGTGGTGATCAGCGAGAACGCTGCCGGGGCGACGACGGCAGCGCCGGCACCCTGCACGACACGGGAGGCGACAAGCAGCACCGGGTCGCGGGCCAGCCCGCCCGCCAGCGAGGCCAGCGAGAACACGATCAGCCCGGCGATAAACATCCGGCGCCGACCCAGCAGGTCCGCGGCGCGCCCGCCGAGGATGAGCAGGCCGCCGAACGCGATCGCGTACCCGGTGACCACCCACTGCACGACGGGCGTGGTCACGCCGAGTTCGCGCTCGATCGAGGGCAGCGCGACGTTAACGATGCTGAAATCGAGCACGACCATGAACGCGGCGACGAGGATAAGCGCCAGCCGCAGGCCCGCGCGCAGGCCGGCGTGAGTGTCACGGTCGTCAGCGGTAGCGAAATCGTCGCGGGCAGAGTAAGAGGATGGTGACGGGACGGACGCGGGCATGGCACCAATCGGGTACGTAAGGTCGGATGCGGGATCCGTTGGCGTGCAACATGGTGACCGATGGCGGTATGCCCGGTTACATTGTTCCGCTCGTCACATTTGCCTGACTCGGCCCGGGGGGTATCCCCCGGCGCCACGCCGGCTAGACGGCACGCCAAACACGATATATCTTGTTAACAGGAGGTAGACATGAGCGACTTCGAGAGGCGGGTCCGGCAGCGGCTCAATCCGTTGAGCACCGCGTTCACCGGTTGGTGGTGCCACTCCCGCATCAGGCAGGCCTGGCTGCGGCGGTCCGAGAGCAAGGACACGGTGCGCCGCGAGGCGACGACAGTGTCCAAGCAGGCGCGCTCTGCCCTGCATGACCTGCGGGACAGCGAGGCCGGCAAGCGCGCCGCGACCACCCTGAACGACCTGCGCGACAGCGACGCGGGCAAGCGGGCGGCCACCGCGCTGAACGACCTGCGCGACAGCGACGCGGGCAAGCGAGCCGTGGGCGCGTGGAACGACCTGCGGCAGCGCGAGTCCGTCCGCAAGGCCGGGGCGAGCGCACGTCGCGCGCTGCACGACCTGCGCAGCGGCGGCGGCGGGAGCGCCGACTCGGGCGGCACCACCACGTCGTGACCGCACCGGGTCACCAGCGAGCCGGCTGTGAGTTCGGATGCTGGCGTGCCAGCTGGTGACCGGCTGCGCGCGGCCACGAGTTCCGCTAAAGCCACTTTGCACACTCTGTGACCATTTCCAGGGTGATTATCCCGATTTGTCCATGCAAGAAGTGTGCAAAGTGGACGCAAGGGGCCTGTGTGACAGAAGATGTCACACCGGCGGGGGGCGGCGGGGCGCGCGGGGCGGATTATTCGGTTGCGCTGCGGCGGCGCCGGGTGCGACAGTACGTGCGCAACAGGTAGGTGCCAGCCTGCGGGCTGGCCGTGGAAAGGAGGGGGGGACGGTCATCATGAGCCTGGGTTCAGGCTCGGTCACTTGAAGATCTTGATCGTCCCCTTGGCTCACGCCTGGGACTAACCGACTTGCCGACGCGGGGCCGCGAGGCCCGCGACCAGGCTTCCTCCCATTTCCGGAGGTCTTCACCTGATTCGCCGCAGGCCCTGGCGAATGCCTTGACGACCTCGCGGTCCGGT
>JASHPP010000298.1 GCA_030038035.1 Trebonia sp. | reverse complement strand
GGACGGCGACCGTGCCGTGCGGGGCGCGGGCATTGAGGGACGTGCGGGGGGCGGCCGCCGCGATGTCCGGCGAACCCGGCACGGTGGCCAGGCCTGCCTGGACCGCCAGCCCGCCGGCCGGGATGAAGCCCATGCCCGCCGCCGTGTCCATGCGCAGCGGGAGTGCCACGAACTGGTCGCCCACGGGCGCGAGCGCCACCCGCGTCTGGCCGCCCGCCAGCGGCGCCACCGGGACCGCGGGCACCGGACGCACCGGATCGCCAGGACCGAACAGCTCCTCAACGGTCATCCCAAGCGCCTGGGCGAGGGCGAGGGCGACCCGCAGCGACGGGTCCGAATGTCCCGACTCCACGGCCGACACCGCCTGCCTGCTGACGTCCGCCATGCCGGCGAGCTGCTGCTGTGAGAACCCGCGCGCCTGCCGCGCCAGCCGCAGCCGGGCGCCGGTCGCGCCAGCTGCCTCCGTCACGCGTATTCCTCATCCCGTCATCTCGGCAGGGCTTGCGGCACTGTACGGATGGTAGGCCACGAGCGGGGCTGCCTGGGCCGGGGCTTATCATCGCGGAATCATGGAGAGCCAGATCATCCGGGTACGCACCGGCGGGCGGGAGTCCGTGGCGGACATCACCGGCGAGTGCGCGCAGTTCGCCAGGTCGGCCTCGGGCGGCGGGGACGGGCTGCTGCACGTGTTCGTGCCGCACGCCACGGCCGGCGTGGCGCTGATCGAGCTCGGCGCGGGCAGCGACAGCGACCTGCTCGCGGCGCTCGCGGACCTGCTGCCCGCCGATGACCGGTGGCAGCACGCGCACGGGTCGCGCGGCCACGGCCGGACGCACGTGCTGCCGGCCTTCGTGGCACCGTACGCGACGATCCCCGTGCTCGGCGGGCGGCTTGCGCTCGGCACGTGGCAGTCCGTCGCGCTGATCGACCTGAACGTGGACAACCCGGACAGGCAGGTGCGGCTGTCGTTTCTCGGCTGACCCGCCCGCCGCTGGGCGCCCGGCGCGCGACCGCGCGAGCACGGCGGGCCGCGAATTGGGCGCGTACCTTACCACTTTGATAACCGTGCAGGCCAACGCGGTGGCCATCACCGGGCGGATACAGATACCGTAGGAGTCCCTGATAAGGGTTTTGTCCGTCGCCCTGGCATCGCTGCCTGGTACCGGCGGCTCACCTCCTGATGATCCAGATGATGAGGTGATGACCATCATGGCCCGCATCGTTGTCATTGGCGACTTGATGACGGATACGGTCGCCCACGCCACGCTGCCGCTCGCGCGGGGCAGCGACACTCCGGCGACCGTGACCATGCACGGCGGCGGCTCGGGCGCCAATATCGCGGCGTGGCTGGCGGCGGATGGCGCTGACGTGGCATTTGTCGGACGGCGCGGTGCGGATATCGCCGGCCGGAACCGTGACATGGAGCTGATGGGCTACGGGGTTGACGCGCGGCTCGTGATGGACCCGGAGCGGCCCACCGGGACGTGCGTCGTGATGGTGACGCACAAGGGCGAGCGGACGATGCTCTCCGACCCCGGCGCGAACGCCGCACTGTCGCCAGACGACCTGCCGCATGACCTGTTCGTGCCGGGCGCGCACCTGCATGTTTCCGGGTACACGCTGCTCGCGGAGGGGTCGCGGGCGGCGGCGCTCGCCGCCCTGGACTTCTCCCGGCGTGCCGGGATGTCGGCGTCGGTGGACGGCGCGTCGGCGGCGCCGCTCGAGCGGGCGGGCGCCGAGCCGTTCCTCGAGCTGTCGAGCAACGCGGTGCTGCTGTTCGTGAACGTCGCGCAGGCCAAGGTGCTGACCGGGCGGGACGACCCTGAGCAGGCCGCCCGCGTGCTCACCGCCTGGTATCCCCAGGTCGTCATCAAGCTCGGCGGGGACGGTGCGCTCTTCTATGCCAACGGCCGTCCCCCGGTGCGGGTGCCGGCGCCCCCGGTCGAGCGGGTCATTGACGGGACCGGCGCCGGCGACGCGTTCGTCGCCGGGTTCCTGCCCGCGTGGCTGGACAAGAAGCCGCCGGCCGAGGCACTCGGCAGCGGCTGCCGCCTGGCCGCGCACGCGCTCAACCTGATCGGCGCGCGGCCCGTCCTGTAGGGGCGGGCCGAATCCCTTCGCGCAAACCCGCGCGTATGGTAAGCAATCGACTGTGACAGGCTTCCTGGCGGAGTTGTTCTCACTCGATGAGCGGGTAGCCGTCGTGACGGGTGGCAGCTCGGGGATCGGCGAGGCGATGGCGTCCGCCCTGGCACTGGCGGGAGCGCGAGTCGTGCTGATCGCGCGGGACCCGACCCGCCTGTCCGCCACCGCGACGTCGCTGTGCGCGGCCGGCTGTTCAGCGGCGTGGGTCAGCGCCGACCTGGCCGACCGGGCCGAGGTGCGCCGGGCCGCGTCGGCGGCGACCGCCGCGTTCGGCGAGCCGGACATCCTGGTCAACTGCGCGGGCGTCAACCTGCGGCCGCCGCTGCCGTCGCTGTCCGAGGAGCACTGGGACCTGATGCTCGCCGTCAACCTGACCGCGCCGTTCCTGCTCGGGCAGCGGTTCGGCCCGGCGATGGCCGCGCGCGGCTGGGGCCGGATCATCAACGTGACCTCGCAGCAGGCACAGCGCGCGTTCGGCAACAGCGGCGGGTACGGCGCCTCGAAGGGCGGCCTGGCCGCGCTGACGCGGTCCCAGTCCGAGGCATGGGCGCCCTCGGGGGTGTGCGTGAACTCGGTCTGCCCAGGGTTCGTCTCGACCCCGCTCACCGTGGAGGTGTCGTCCGACCCGGCGCGGTCGGCCGCCCTGGCGGCGCGGACGATGGCCGGGCGGAACGGGGAGCCCTCGGATTTCGCCGGCGTGGCGGTGTTCCTCGCCTCCACCGCCAGCGACTACGTGACCGGCCAGACGATCTACGTGGACGGCGGCTTCTCGGTGACGTAGGCGGCGCGCTACACCAGCGACATCACCTGGACGGGGTAGCGCGCGGCGATCGCGTCGAAATCGCGGTCGGCGTGCACGATCGTGGCGTTGCGCCGCCATGCGATGGCCGCGATGAGGCAGTCGACACTCGACCGGATCGTGATGCCGGCATCGCGCAGCACCTTGTACAGCGCGCCTGCCTCGGCGAAGTCGCAGACCGGGTCCACCTGGCAGAGCGGCATCGCATCGGTGAGCCGCTCGATCCGCCGGAAATTCCCGGCATCACGGGCGCCTGCCAGCAGTTCCATGATCACCGGCTCGGTGACGCCGGCGGTCGGCGGCTCACGGCGGACCATAGCCCTTACCTCGAGGTGGGCCCGGCTTCCGGTCTTGCGGAGGTATTCGATCCAGGCGGAAGAATCAACGATGTACACGGTCAAATCTGCGCGATCGGGGGTTCGTTGCGGATCTCGGCCAGGTCCCCGCCCCAGCCCATGCCTTCCACCTCGTCCAGGAACTCCTGGGTGAGCGGAGTGCCCGCGGTTCGGCGCAGTGCCAGGTCCACGGCGTCCTTCTTGGTCTTGAGGTCATACCGCCGCATGACCGCGGTGACGAGTTCCTCGTCGATCTCGATGTTCGTGCGGAGCATGGTCATACACCAAGCATACACAGTGACTGATCAGGGGGCCGGGATTACTGAGGGCGAATGGCGGCGCCTATGTGGGCGAGCTGGCGGGTGAGCGGGGTGCCTGAGCCGTCGCGCCTGCCCTGCATGCCGGACAGGTCGACAGGGACGCCCGCCTCGGTGGCGCCGAGCGCGGGACCGGGGCCCGCCCAGGCCATGACCAGGCGATCCTCGCCCTTGAGGAAACGCTGGCAGCGGACGCCGCCGGTGGCCCGGCCCTTGGGCGGGAACTCAGCGAACGCAGTCACCTTGACGCTGGCCGCCGACGCGCCGGGCAGCGCGCCCGCGCGGCCCGCGACGGTCACGACGACGTCGGTGTCGACGTTGGTGTCGGCCCGGGCGCCGGGGGCGCCCGGGCCGAGCGCGCCGAACCAGACGACCGAGGCGCGGTCAGCCAGCCGGATGCCGGCCATGCCGCCGGCCGGGCGGCCCTGCGGGCGCACCGACGCGGCAGGGAACCGCAGCAGCTGGGCGTCGCTGGTGACGAACACCAGCTCGGCATCCTCGCCGGCGAGCTGGACCGCGCCGACCACGCGGTCGCCGTCCTTCAGGGCGATCAGCTCGAACTCGTCCCTGTTGGCCGGGTAGTCAGGGACCACGCGCTTGACCACGCCCTCGGCGGTGCCGAGCGCCACCCCCGCGTCCGGCGCGTCCAGGTTGGCCAGGGCGAGGACCGTCTCGCCGCGGTCGAGCGTCGTCACGAACTCGGTGACGGGGTGGCCGCCGGACAGGGAGGGTGCCGAGTCGTTCGGCGGGAGGGCCGGGATCTCCAGGACGCTGAGCCGGATCATCCGCCCAGCCGAGGTGACAACGCCGATCGTGCCGCGGGCGGTCGCGGAGACCGCCGATGCGACGATGTCGTGGGCGGCGCGATCGGGCGGGGCCGCGGGAGACGCCAGGGATCGTTCGGTATCAGGAGAAGAGGAGGGGAAGCGGGCCAGCAGGCCGGTCGCGGACAGCACCACGACGCACGGGTCGTCGGCGACCTCGAGCGGGACAGCGGCGTTCACCGGCGCGCCGCCTTCGAGCAGCAGCGTGCGGCGCGGCGTGCCGAACTTCTTCGCAAGCTCGGCCATCTCGCCGCTGACGAGCTCGCGGAGCCTGTCGCCTGATTCCAGGATCTGCGTCAGTTCGGCGATCTCGGCGCGCAGCGTTTCCTGCTCGCGCTCGAGCTCCAGCCGGTCGTACCTGGTCAGGCGGCGCAGCGGGGTGTCGAGGATGTACTGCGCCTGGACCTCGGACAGGTCGAAGATCTCGGTCAGGCGGCGCTTGGCGTCTGCGGCGTCGTCGCTGGTGCGGATAACCTGGATCACCTCGTCGATGTTGAGCAGCGCGATGAGGATGCCGTCGACCAGGTGCAGGCGTTCCTCGCGCCTGCGCCTGCGGTACTCGCTGCGCCTGCGGGTCACCCCCAGGCGATGGTCGACCCAGATGGCCAGCAGCTCTTTCAGGCCGAGCGCCCGCGGCTGGCCGTCGACGAGGGCGACGTTGTTGATCCCGAACGTCTCCTCCATCGGCGTGAGCCGGTACAGCTCGCCGAGGATGGCCTCGGCGTTGAAGCCGCTGCGCACCTCGATCACGAGCTGCAGGCCGCGGTTGCGGTCGGTGAGGTCTTTGAGGTCGGAGATGCCGGTGATCTTCTTGGCCTGGACGAGGTCCTTGATGCGGGCGATGACCTTTTCCGGGCCGATGCCGTACGGGAGCTCGGTGACGACGATGCCGGTCCTGCGGGGGCTGAGCTGCTCGACCTTCGCGGTGGCGCGGGTGCGGAAGATGCCGCGGCCGGTCTCGTACGCCTCGCGGATGCCGTCCAGGCCGACGATCTGGCCGCCGGTGGGCAGGTCGGGGCCGGGGACGAAGCGCATGAGCTGGTCCAGCGTGGCGTCCGGGTGGGTCAGCAGGTGCCGGGCGGCGGTGATGACCTCGGACAGGTTGTGCGGCGCCATGTTCGTGGCCATCCCGACGGCGATGCCTGAGGTGCCGTTGACCAGCAGGTTCGGGATGCCGGCCGGGAGCACTTCCGGCTGCTGTTCGGTGCCGTCGTAGTTCGGGATGAAGTCGACCGTGTCCTCGCCGATGTCGGCGACCATCTCCATGGCGGCCTGGGTGAGCCGGCACTCGGTGTACCGGTAGGCGGCGGGGGCGTCGTCGCCCCCGAGGGAGCCGAAGTTGCCGTGGCCGTCGACGAGCGGCAGCCGCATCGCCCAGGGCTGGGCCATGCGGACGAGGGCGTCGTAGATGGCGGTGTCCCCGTGCGGGTGCAGGCGGCCCATGACCGCGCCGACCACCTGAGCGCACTTGACGTGCCCGCGGTCCGGGCGCAGGCCCATCTCGTTCATCAGGTAGAGGATTCGCCGCTGGACCGGCTTCAGGCCGTCCCTGGCGTCCGGCAGCGCGCGCTGGTAGATGACGCTGTAGGCGTACTCCAGGTAGCTGCCGCGCATCTCCTCGGCGACGTCGATGTCGACGATGTTCTCTTCGAACTCTTCGGGAGGAGGCGTGGTCGCCCCGCCGTGTCGTGCTGGCATGGGGTCAATTCTGCCCGCTGTGGGGGCTAAAGGCGGGTAGGGCGCGGGCGCGGCGCGGGTTAGGGCTTATTGCTGGGCCAGGGGGTGGCGGGCGCCGGGGTGGCGGGCCCGGGGGTGGGCGTTGGCACACGGGGCGTTGGCGCTCGGGGCGTTGGCGTAATCAGCCCAATCTATTTGGGCCAGCTACGCCAACGGCCGAACGGCTGAAGGGCAGCGCCAGTGGCGAGGACACGGCTTTGACAGAGGTCTATGACATCGTGTGGCCATGCCAAGGCAATCTCGATATGACAAAGCTCTCCTGGCTCGCATGACCCGGGAGCAGCACCAAATCATCACGCGGGCGCAGGCCATCGCATGCGGCCTGCCGCACAGCACGATCGACTACAAGATCCGATCAGGCGGGCCGTGGCAGATGCTACTGCCGGGCGTCTACCTGACCGTGACCGGGACAGCCACGCAGGAGCAGCGGGAGACTGCCGCCGTTCTGTATGCGGGGCCCAAAAGCGTGATCACCGGGCCATGCGCGGTCAGGCGCCACCGGCTGCGCTCACCTGGGCCCAACAGCGTGGACGTCCTAGTGCCGCCGGGCGTGCGACGCCAGGACGCGGACTTCGTCCGGCTGCACCGGACAGGACGGATGCCGAGGACGTGGTTCGCTACCGGCCCGGTCCGGTTTGCCGAAGTCCCGCGCGCCGTCGCGGACGCCGCGCGTCAGTTCAGCACTTATGAAGACGTGCGCTCGGTCATCTACGAGGCCGTGCAACGGCGCGCTTGCACAGTGGGCAAGCTGATCACTGAGTTGAATGAAGGTCCATCGAACCGCACCTCGTTGTTCCGGGCGGTACTGACGGAGGTTATCGATGGGGTCAGGTCCGGCGCTGAGGCGGACTTCAGGCTGCTGCTCACACGGAGCCGGGTGCCAGAGCCGATGTACAACGCGAAACTGTACACACTCGACGAAATCTTTATCGCGATGGTGGACGCCTGGTGGGGCGAAGCGGGAGTGGCCGCGGAAGTCGACTCACGCGCGTACCACCTGTCACCGGCCGCTCAGGACAGGGACCGGAATCGTCATGACACGCTGATCGCGCACGGAGTGTTCCCGCTTCACTTCTCACCCCGCCGGATCAAGCATGAAGGCGAAGGAGTAGCCGCCGAGATAGCGGCGGCGATCGCCAACGGCCTGCAGCGGCAACGACTGCCAATCGTGGCACTTCCGGTGGACGCCGGCTGGGACGACGGCACGGCCTCGTGGCAGCCCCCGGTTCCCATGCCGGCGCTCTCGCCGCGTTGAGGCCCGTTGGGGCGCGCGATAGGGCTAGCCGCTCGCCGAAGGATCCGGGCCTATGGCGTACGT
The DNA here is from genome assembly GCA_030038035.1 of Trebonia sp. The sequence continues at coordinate 2,242 of JASHPP010000298.1, read as the reverse complement.
GGCCCAAAAGAGCCGGGCCAATGGCGCAGCTGGCCCGGACGGGATCCGTTGCGGAGATGGCTCAGGATCGCGGCGGTCACCGGGTTCAGGTGTCGATGCGGGAGGGGTCGAGCTCGGCGGCGCCGCCGACGATGAAGTCGCGGCGCGGGGCGACGTCGGTGCCCATGAGCAGGTTGAAGATCTCCGCGGCGGCCGCGGCGTCCTCGATCCTGATCCTGCGCAGCGTGCGGTGACGGGGGTCCATGGTGGTGTCCGCCAGCTGGCCCGCGTCCATCTCGCCGAGGCCCTTGTAGCGCTGCACCGGCTCCTTCCACCGCTGGCCGCGGCGCTCCAGCTCAAGCAGCGTGCGGTGCAGTTCGGAGTCGGAGTAGGTGTACATGTACTTCTGCTGGCCCTTGCGCGGGCTGGTCAGCTCGATCCGGTGCAGCGGCGGGACGGCGGAGAACACTCGCCCCGCTTCCAGCATCGGCCGCAGGTAGCGGTGGAAGAGGGTGAGCAGCAGGGTCCTGATGTGCGCGCCGTCCACGTCCGCGTCGGCGAGGAAGATGACCCGCTGGTAGCGAGCCGAGTCCAGGTCGAAGGAGCTGCCCGACCCGGCGCCGATCACCTGGATGATCGAGGCGCACTCGGCATTCTTCAGCATGTCGGCCAGGCTGGACTTCTGCACGTTGAGGATCTTGCCGCGGATCGGCAGCAGCGCCTGGAATTCGGAGTCGCGCGCCAGCTTCGCGGTGCCGAGCGCCGAATCACCCTCGACGATGAACAGCTCGCTGCGGTCGTCGGCGGACCGGCAGTCGACCAGCTTGGCCGGCAGGCTGGAGCTGGCCAGCGCGGACTTGCGGCGCTGGTTCTCCCGGTGCTCGCGGGCCGCGATCCGCGCCCTGGCGGCGCCGGCGACCTTGTCGAGCACTGCCCTGGCCTGCTGCTTCGCGCCGCGGGGCGGGTTCTCGAAGTACTGCCTGAGCTGCGTGGAAACGACCTGGCCCACGATCCGGGTCGCGGCCGGCGTGCCGAGGACCTCCTTGGTCTGGCCCTCGAACTGCGGCTCGGGCAGCCGGACGGAGACGATCGCGGTCATTCCTTCGAGCACGTCCTCCTTCGTGACCGGCTCGTCGCCGTTCTTCAGCAGCCGGGCAGCGCGCAGCTGGTCGTTGAGCGTGCGGACCAGGGCGCGGTCGAAGCCCGTGACGTGCGTGCCGTGGTGCGGGGTGGCGATCACGTTGACGAACGAGCGGGTGGCGGTGTCGTAGCCGGTCCCCCACTGGATCGCCACGTCGACGTCGAGCGTGCGCTCCACCTCGGTCGGCGTCATGTGCCCGCGGTCATCGAGCACGGGCACCGTCTCGGTGAACGTGCCGTCGCCGGTCAGCCGGATTACGTCGGTGATTTTCTCGCTCGTCGCCAGGTGGTCGCAGAACTCGCTGATGCCGCCGGCGAAACGGAATTCGGCCTGCCTCACGGCCTCGCCATGCTCGGCGCTTTCGGCGTTGTCCGCTGGTTCGGCGCGAACCGCGATCGCCAGCCCAGGCACCAGGTAGGCGGTCTGCCTGGCCCGCTCGATGAGGCCGTCGTAGCTGAAGGTGGCGTCGCGCAGGAACACCTGCCGGTCCGGCCAGAACCGGATCCGGGTGCCGGTCTTGTTCTTCGCGACCCGCCCCACCTGGCGCAGCCCGGATCGCCTGGTGAACTCGGCGTCCGGGCCGTCGGCGGCGAACTCGCCGGCCACGCCGCGGCGGAAGCTCGTCGTCCAGGTGTGCCCTTCCCTGTCGACCTCGATGTCCAGCCGGACGGCCAGCGCGTTGACGACGCTCGCGCCGACGCCGTGCAGGCCGCCGGAGGCCGTGTAGGAGCCGCCGCCGAACTTCCCGCCCGCGTGCAGCCGGGTCATCACCAGCTCTACCCCGGACAGCTTGGTCTTGCGCTCGGTGTCGACAGGGATGCCGCGGCCGTTGTCCCTGACCTCGGCCGACCCGTCCGCGTGCAGGACGACGTCGACCCGCGTGCAGTATCCGGCCAGCGCCTCGTCGACCGCGTTGTCGAAGATCTCCCACAGGCAGTGCTGCAGGCCCCGGCCGTCGGTCGAGCCGATGTACATGCCCGGCCGCTTGCGGACGGCCTCCAGGCCCTCGAGCACCGACAGGTGCCTGGCGGTGTACGAGTCGGCCGGGGCGCCCGGGCACCCAGGGCGCGCCGAGCGCCTGCGGCGCCTGCGGCGCCGGGGGTGGCGGCGGGCTCCGCGGGT
>JASHPP010000297.1 GCA_030038035.1 Trebonia sp. | reverse complement strand
GGAGGAGGTCGTCCTCGAGCTGATGGAACGGCGCGAGGGCGCCCAGGCGGCGCGCGACTCGGCCGCGGCCGAGCAGGCCGGCGCGGCCCAGGAGTCGGCGGCGGCGACGGCGCGCCGCGACACGGCCCTGGCGGAGATCGACGAGCAGGCCGGCAAGGCCGCGGCCACCCGCGCGTCGGTGGCCGGCGGCGTTCCCGGTGAGCTGCTCGCGCTCTACGACAAGCTCCGCGACACCCATGGCGGCATCGGCGCGGCGATGCTGCGCCGCGGCCGGTGCGAGGGCTGCCACGTCTCGCTCAGCACCCTCGACCTCAACGCGCTTCGCGCCGCGGCTCCCGACGAGGTGGTGCGCTGCGAGGAATGCCGCCGGATCCTGGTCAGGACCGCCGAGTCGGGGCTTTAAAAGATCACAATCCTTCATCCGAACGGTCCCGGCCGCTCTCCCCGGGCAGCCCTCTGCCCCGGCTCGAATAGACTTCTGCCCCGTGGACGAACGTGGCAAGTTGAGCGCGCCGGGCCGCCTGGAGGCTGGCACTGTCGTCATGCCCGAAGCGCCCCGGGTGCCCGACATGCCGCTTTCCCGGCTCGCGGCCCAGTACGGCCTGAAGCTCAGTGGCGCCCGCCCGTCCTTGCACAAGTACCTCGGCGCGCTGTGGCAGCGGCGGCACTTCATCGTCGGCTACGCCACCGCGCGGAACGTGTCGATGTACACGGAGGCCAAGCTCGGCCAGCTCTGGCAGGTGCTCACGCCGCTGCTGAACGCGGGCGTGTACTACCTGATCTTCGGCAAGCTGTTCGAGGCGGACCGTGGCGTGCAGCACTACGTCGCGTTTCTCGTCACCGGCGTGTTCGTGTTCGCGTTCACCGAGCGGTCGATCGTCACCGGCTCGAACGTCATGCGGGCCAACCTGCAGCTGATCCGCGCGCTGTACTTCCCGCGCGCCGCGCTGCCGCTCGCCTACGTGATCGTCGAGCTTGAGCAGATGCTGCTTGGCCTGCTCGTGCTCGTCCCCATCATGCTGATCAGCAACGAGTGGCCGACCAGGTACTGGTTCCTGCTCATCCCCACCGTCGCGCTGCAGACGGCGTTCAACACGGGGGCGGCGCTGATCGTCGCCAGGCTCGGCGGCAGCATGCAGGACGTCAGCGAGCTGATCCCGTTCTTCCTGCGCATCTGCCGGTACTTCTGCGGCGTCATGTACATGGTCACCACGCTGCCCGCGAGGGTGCCCGTGTGGGGCATCAAGCTGCTGTCGCTGAACCCGCCCGCGGTGTTCATCTCGCTGGCCCGCGTGGCGCTGATGACCACGTACCGCCAGGACGCGCCGGGCAACCAGCCGTACAACGCGAGCTACTGCGGCATCTTCACCAACGACCCGGGCGGCTACAGCTATGTGGTCGACGGCAAGTACGTGGCGGTGCCGGGTAACGTCACGGTGGACCACGGCCACGCGGTGATCGGCCACGTCTCCGTGCCGGTGTTGTCCAACGCGCCGCTGCAGGCGTACTGCCATGCCGTGGTCACGAACAGCGACCTGTGGCTCGCCGGGATCGGCTGGGGCCTCGGCTTCCTGGTCGTCGGCATCGTCTTCTTCTGGCAGGCCGAGTCCCTCTACGGCCGCGGCTGATCCCCGCTCGCCCAGACCGCCTCCCGCCACGGCCCGGCCGCCCTCCGGCGCCCGCTATGTGACGTTCAGCAGGGGAGTCGGTTCCCGGGCGTTGCGGTAGTCGCCGGAGACCAGGCACGCGAGCGTGGCCAGCGCCCAGACGCTGGCCCGGTCGGCGTGCGGCGGGGTGAGCAGCTTCTCCGCGGCGGGCCGGCTGACCACGTCGAACAGCCCGCCCACCGTGCCCTGGTCGAGGGCGTACTCGCGCAGGAACGACGCGATCTCGGCGCCGTACTCGCGCCGCCAGTCAAACGACCCCTGGCGCGCGCCTGAGGCGCCGCCCTGGCGCGGCTTGGCGGCGAGCGGGACGTCGGCGAGCGGGGGGCACAGCTGCGCGAGCACGGCGCGGGACAGCTCCCCGCTGACCCGGTCGGCGAGCGGGACGGCGCGGGCCGCGAGCACGACCTGCTCGTCGAACAGCGGCTGCACGAGGGTTTCCCTGATCAGGTAGGCCTGCCTGGCCGCGGCCGACCAGCGGCCCGCCCGGTTCACCAGGTAGAAGTCGTCAAGCGCCTGGAGCGGGCCGCGGGCGAGCGCCGTCATCCACGGCGCGAGGCTGGTGACGTAGCTCGCGGCCGCGCCGCGGCGCAGCAGGGCCAGGTGCCTGGTGGTGAGGCGGCGCAGCAGCTCGCCGGCGCGCAGCGGCGCGGTCCGCCGCCCCCGCCGCCCGGGCGCCCCGGCCGCGGCCTCGGCGTAGCCGCCGCGCAGCAGTTCCCCGCCGTGCCCGCCCGCGGTGACCTCGGCCGAGGGGACCGGGTCCGGTCGGCCCACGTTCTCGAAGGCGGACAGCATCCCGTCGCCGACCAGCACCGCGGCGCGGATCCGGCCGGCCACGTCGGTCTGCTGGCCGGGGGTGGCCGGCTCGGTGACCGTGTGCTCGATGCCGAGCCTGCCGGCGATCTCGGCCGCGAGCACGACGTCCGGGTGACCGGGGAACCCGTACGTCCTGGCGCGCACCGCGACCCCTGCCGCGACCAGGGCGGCGGCGACCAGGCGGCTGTCCTTGCCGCCGGTCAGGCTGAGTTCGACGGGGGAGGCGGCCCCGGCTTCGCGCAGCGGCGCGACCGCCGCGACCAGGGCCGCGGCGACGTCGCCGGGCAGCGCGCCGGCACCGTTCGCGTCGGGTCTGCCCGGGCTGTCGGTGGTCGTGGGGATTCCGGACAGGACGTAGAGCATGGTCGACGGCGGGAGGGCCGACACGCCGGTGAAGGGCGTGACCGTGCCGAGCGGGAAGCCGGGGTTGAGCATCGCGCACAGATGGAGCGGATCGTGGTCGCCGATCCGGCCCGCCGTCCAGGCCGCCCAGGTGGCCCGGTCGGAGACGATCACGCCGCCTGGCACCTCCGCGGTGTACACCGGGTCGACCCGCGTGACCGACGTCCTGGCGCAGATCGGCGCGCGGCCGCTGCCCGGCGTCGCCGCGCCCACCCCGATGGTCCCGGCGTGCGAGGTGGCCGGCACGCCTGATCCGCCCCAGCGGAGCATCGCGGCCCGGCCGTCCGCCGACCGCCAGACCACCGCCGCCGGCCCGGGAACCGGCAGCAGCGCCGGATCGGCGATCCGCGCCCTGTCGGTCAGCGCCGCGCATCCCGCCGCCGTCGTGGTGCTGACCGCGAGCGTGAAGTACATCGCTTTTCCCGTTGGCACAGGCCAGCCGGCCTGTCAGCCGGAGCCCAGGAGCTGGTAGGCCTGCCCGGGCGCACCTGGCGCCAGGTCGGCGGTGAGCAGCCGGTGCCAGCTCCGGCACACCGCGTCGAGCTCGAAGGCCGCCGCCTGCTCGCGCGCGGCCTGCCCGGCCGACCGCCACGCGCCAGGATCGGCCAGCGAGGCGATGAGCGAGGCCAGCTGCGCCGGCGTCTCCCTGATCCAGCGCCGGTCGTAGATCGTCTCCGCGCCCGGCCAGTGCCGGATCACCGGCACCGCGCCGGACGCCATGCCCTCGGCCGGGGCGACGTGGAACGACTCGTCGTCGCTCGTCGACAGCACGAACCCGACGCGGCGCAGCCACGCGGCCACGTCAGGCCCGGCGTCGTCGAAGACCACGGCGTCGCGCAGCAGCGGCGACCGCTGCACCCGGCGCAGCGCGGCGGAGTAGTGCTCGCGTTCGGCCGGGATCTGCCAGACCCACCAGTGCTCCCAGGGCATGCGGGACTTCACGTAGAGCAGGTACCTGTCGTCGTCCCTGCGGAGTTCCTCGAGCACGTCGAGCGCCAGGTCGAGCCGCTTGCGAGACGAATCGATGCTGATCATCCCGAGGTGATGCCAGGCGCCGTCCAGCTTGACGCGGTCCAGCTGGGACACGTCGAGGGGGTTCGGGACCGTGACGACCTTGGACGCGGGCCAGCCGGTGTGCTCGCGGGTCAGCCGCGCGTAGTGGTCGCTGACGCAGATCACCTGGTCCACGTTCCCGATCCGCACCTCGCCCGGGTAGTGCGAGTACAGCTCGAACCGGTGCAGGTGCACGAGCAGCCGCGCCCCCCGGCGCTTGTGGCGGCTGTACCAGACGGCGTTCGGGCAGCACCACTCGCAGATCACCACGTCCGCCCAGTCGGCGAGTTCCGCCGAGACCGCCTCGTCGTGCTCGCCGAGCGTCACCCACTGGTCGATCCGGACCTCCAGGTCCGGCTGCCGCCGGAAGTAGTCGATCAGCGGGGTGAAGAACTTCAGGTCGTGCCCGGCGATCACCACGCGCAGCGGCGGCCGCGCGGGGTCGGCGGCGGCGGCGGGGGCAGGCGACACGGCACGGGACAGGTAGCCGCGCAGCCGCCCCGCGGCCGCCTCAAGCGTGAACTCCCGTGCCGCGGCCGAGGTCCGCGCCGCCGCGAGCGCGAACACCGCGGGGTCGAGGGCGGCCGCCGCGACGTCCGCCACGTCGTCAACGCTCGCGGCGAACAGCGGGTAGTCGGGGCCGAGCAGCGCCTCGTGCATCGGCGTCCGGTTCAGGATGACCGGCAGGCCAAGCTGGCCGAATTCCAGCACCTTCGTGGACAGCTCGAGCGAGGCGTCAAGCTCGGGATGGCGCCACGACAGCCCGATGTCGGCGGCGGCGGCCAGGCGCATCGCCTGCGCGCGCGGCTGCCCGCCGTGCCAGATCACCCCGGGCACCGCGGGCGAGCCGATCTCGCCGAGCGCGGCGCGCATCCGGCGCTTGTACCCGGCGTCACGCGGGTCATCGTGGATCTTGTCGCCGACCATGTGCACCTCGGCGGCTACGCCGCGTTCGGCCAGCAGGGACGGCAGGCGCGTCATCTCCAGCGTGTTCCAGCGCGGCGCGAACTTGCCCATGTAGACGAGTTTCAGCGGCGCGCCGGCAGCCGCCACGGATCGTTCGGGATCCCTGGGCATGTTTTCCGCGGGAAGCACGGGCGGCAACAGCACCGACTTGCCGCAGGCGGCGGCCACGCTGCCCTCAAGGAAACAGCGCAGCTCCTCGGTCTGGCAGAGCAGGTACCTGGAGGCCTTCGCGATCATCGTGAGGTCCTCGGCCGCCTTCGGCGTCAGCGCGGGCACCGCTTGCGGGATGTCGGTGAGGTACGCCCAGAGGCGGCCGTTGAACGTGCCGTCCTTGGCGGCCGCCGACACCAGCGCCCGGCCGCGCAGCACGACCAGGTCGTGCCGGCTGGCCGCGTCGACGGCGGCGAGGATGGCGACCGCCTGCGGGACGGTGAGGCTAGCCTCGGCCGGGGCCGTCCCTTCGGCGTGCGGGCTGCGGATGGTCACCCCGTCGGCCTCGCGCAGCGGGGCGATCAGCCGGTCGGTGCGGACCGGCGCCTTCAGCACCACGGTCACCGCGCAGCCGGCCGCGGTCAGGGCCTGGGTCACCGACTGCAGCCAGATGGCCGAGCCGTCGACCAGGTTCAGGTCGATGTCCCCGTAGACAAGCGCGCTGGGGCGGGATCTGGCCACTGGGGTTAGCTCCATGTCCTGTTGTCCGGGGCGCCGGCCCGGGTGATGGTGAACAGCCGCAGGCCGTGACCGCCCCAGTCGCCGACGGCGGGCCCGCCGGGTGCGAGCAGGTCGCGCCGGGCCAGCGCAGGGCCGGGCTCGTCGAGCCAGCGGGTGAACTCGAACTCGCCCGGGCCGAACCCCACCGCGTCCGCCTGCGCGCACTCCCGCGCGCAGGCCAGGTCGAGCAGGTACGTGTCCGGCTGCTGCCCGGCCGCGGGCCACGGCGCCACCCACGGGGAGTCGGCCAGCCGCACCAGCGGGCGCAGCCAGTCCTGGCCGTCGGCGCGCTGGCCGTCGGCGCGCTGTCCGTCGCGGTGCTGTCCGTCGCGGTGCTGTCCGTCGCCCCGCTGGCGGTCGTCGGCGGTCACGACGCGGACGCCGTGGTCGGTGAGCCCGGCGAGGGCGTCGGTCACCTGGCCGGCCGCGGCCGGGGGCGTGGCGACGACGACCTCGGCGGGGCGCAGCCGCTGGCGAAGCAGCTCGGCGCCCAGCCTGCCCGCCTGCGCCGCGTCG
>JASHPP010000296.1 GCA_030038035.1 Trebonia sp. | reverse complement strand
CCTGGATGCGGTTCGGCGCCGACGGGCGGCTGCGGGCGATCAATCCCGAGGCCGGGTTCTTCGGCATCGCGCCCGGCACCAGCGCGGCCACCAACCCGAACGCGATCACGATGCTGCGCAGCGACACCATCTTCACCAATGTCGCCCGCACCCCGGACGGGGACGTGTGGTGGGAGGGGCTGACCGACCAGCCCCCGGCCGGCCTGACCGACTGGCAGGGCCGCGACTGGGACCCGCGCTCCGGCGAGCCCGCGGCCCACCCCAACGCCCGGTTCTGCGTGCCCATCGCCGGGTGCCCCACCGCCGCGCCGGAATGGGAACACCCCGACGGGGTGCCCATCTCCGCGATCTTGTTCGGCGGCCGCCGCGCGAGCGCGGCGCCGCTGGTGGTTGAGGCCCGCTCGTGGCAGCACGGGGTGTTCCTCGGCGCCTGCATCGCATCGGAGACGACCGCCGCCGCCGACGGGCGGGTCGGGGAGCTGCGCCGGGACCCGTTCGCGATGCTGCCGTTCTGCGGCTACAACATGGGCGACTACTTCGCCCACTGGCTGTCCGTGGGCGCCATGACACATACGGCCAAGCTGCCGCGGATCTATCACGTCAACTGGTTCCGCAAGAACCCGGTCGGCCGGTTCGCCTGGCCGGGCTACGGCGACAACAGCCGCGTCCTGAAGTGGATCTGCCAGCGGCTGTCCGGGCAGGCCGAAGCCGTGCCCACCCCCATCGGCAACCTGCCCGCCGACGGCGCCCTCGACACCAGCGGCCTGCAGATCAGCCAGGCCGACCTGGACGTGCTGCTGTCGGTCGACCCGGCCGCTTGGCTGCAGGAGGCCGGCCTGATCGGCGACCATCTGGCGACCTTCGGCCGGCGGCTGCCCGAGCAGCTGTGGGAGGAACACGACGCGCTGCTGGAGCGCCTGAAGGCGGCTCGCTGAGCGCCGGGAACGCGGGCGGGAGGAGGCGCGCCGGCCGTGACGAGGACGCTGGTCCAGGAGGTGATGACCACGCCGGTGGTCACCGCTACCGAGGTGATGCCGTTCCGGGACCTGGCGGCGCTGCTGTACGCCCGCGACATCGGGGCGGTGCCCGTGGTCGGGCCGGCCGGCCAGCTGCTCGGCGTGGTATCACGACCTGACCTCATCCCGAAAACGGCCGGGCTGGCCGCCGATGCGGGACTGTGCCCGGGGTTCGGGTCGCGGCGCCAGGAGCGCCGCCGGGCCCTGGCGCGCACCGCCGGGGAGCTGATGACCGCCCCCGCCGTCACCGTCGCCCCGCAAGCCACCGTCGAACAGGCGGCGCGCCTCATGCGCCGCCACCGGGTCGGGCGGCTGCCGGTCACGTCCCCGCTCACCGGCCGGCTGGCCGGCATCGTGACCCGCTCCGACCTGCTGCGCGTCTACCGGCGCCAGGGCGAGGAGATCCGCGCCGAGATCGAAACCGAGATCCTCCCCCGGGTGCGCGGCGCGGATCCGCGGCGGCTGGCGGTGTCCGTGCATGACGGCGTGGTGTCGATCTCGGGCCGGGTCGAAGCCAGGTCCGCCGTAGCACGCCTGGTCAGTGCCGTGCTGGCCGTCGAGGGCGTGGTCGGGGTCGACGAGCGGCCCGGCTTCGACCTCGATGACCGCTACGCCGTCCCGGTCACCTTCTGACCGCCGGACACGCCCAGCGTCCGTGGCCGGTACGGCGGCCTTCCGGTCATCGGCCTGCCGTGAAATGTGACCCTGCCGGACACACCACGGACCGTTCGGCCAGAAGAGGGCGGGCATCGCGGCGGGCCACCTCATTACGGTGGCCAGCCACAAAGGTAAACGGGTTACTCGGCGCCGAACCTCCTGATTTCCTCGGCTTCGGTCTCGGTGAGCTCGCGCGGCACCTCGCCGTGCGCGAGCTTTTGCGCCTGGACGTGGTGCCGGATCTGCTCGACCACCTCGGGGTTGGCCAGTGTGGTGACGTCGCCGACGTCGGCGAAGTTGGATACCGACGCGATGACCCGGCGCATGATCTTGCCGGACCGGGTCTTCGGCATGTCGGCCACGATCCAGACGTTCTTCGGCCGTGCGATCTTGCCGATCACGGTCTCGATCGTCTTGCTGACCTTGGCCGCCATCTCCTCGCCCGGCTCGAAGCCCGGCTTGAGCGAGACGTAGACCTCCACGACGCGACCGCGGATGTCGTCGATCACCGGCACCGCGGCCGCCTCGGCGACCTCGGGGACAGTGAGGGCCGCCGACTCGATCTCCTTGGTGCCCAGGCGGTGCCCGGCCACGTTGATCACGTCGTCGACCCGGCCCAGGATCCGGAAGTACCCGTCGGCCGCCTGCATGGCGCCGTCGTTGCAGAAGTACGGCCAGTCGTGCCAGTCCGTGCTATCCGGGTTCTTGTTGTACTTGCGGTAGTAAGTGGACAGATACCTTTCAGGGTCACCCCACACCGTCTGGAACATGCCGGGCCAGGGGTTGCGGATGCAGATGTTGCCCGCCTTGCCGCTGCCCTTCGGCACCTCGTTGCTGTCCTCGTCGTAGATGACCGGGTAGACGCCGAGCACCCCTGGTCCGCAGCTGCCTGGCTTCATCGGCTGCAGCCCCGGCAGCGTGCTGCCGAGGAAACCGCCGGTTTCCGTCAGCCACCAAGTGTCGGTGATGGCCGCCTTGCCCTTGCCGACGCTCTCGTAGTACCAGCGCCAGACCTCGGGCTCGATCGGCTCGCCGACCGTGGTCATCGTCTTGAAGTCGTAGTCGTACTTGGCCGGCTCGTCCGGGCCGACCTTGCGCAGCATCCGGATCGACGTGGGCGAGGTGTGGAAGATGTTCACCCCGAGCCGCCGCGCGATCCGCCACGGACGGCCGGCGTCCGGGTAGTTCGGCACTCCCTCGAAGATCACGGTCGTGGTGCCGAGTGCGAGCGGTCCGTAGACGATGTAGGAGTGCCCGGTGATCCAGCCGATGTCCGCCATGCACCAGTAGGTGTCGTTCGGGTGGATGTCCTGGTAGTACTTGGACGTCCCGGCCACGTAGGACAGGTAGCCGCCGGTCGAGTGCTGGCAGCCCTTCGGGCGCCCGGTCGTGCCGCTGGTGTACATGAGGAACAGCGGCGCGGTGGCCGGCATCGACAACGGCTCGACGAGCTGGTCCTTGTAGTCCGTGAGCAGCTCGTCGACGAAGAAGTCACGGCCGTCGACCATCGGGGTCTTGGACGAGTACTTGTCCGGGTAGCGGCGGAAGACGAGAACCTTGTCGACCGTCTGGCCCTCTTTCCCCGCGGCCTCGACCGCCTCGTCGGCTTTGACCTTGTGGTCGAGCAGGGCGCCGCCGCGGTAGTAGCCGTCCATCGTGATCAGCACGCTGCTGCCGGAGTCGGCGATCCGGTGCCCGGCGGCGGTGCCGCTGAACCCGGCGAACACCTGGGAGTGGATGATGCCGAGCCGGGCGCAGGCCAGCATGGCGACGGGCAGTTCGGGGACCATCGGCATGTGCAGGGTCACCCGGTCGCCGGTCTTGAGTCCCGCGAAGTCGCGCAGCAGCGCCGCGAACTCGTTGACCCGGGCGTACAGCTCACGGTAGGTGACGGCTACGTCAGCCTCGTCCTCGAGCTCAGGCACGAAGATCAGGGCGGCCTTGTTCGGCTGGGTCTCCAGGTGCCGGTCGACGCAGTTGTAGCTCGCGTTCAGCTCGCCGCCGACGAACCACTTCCAGAACGGCGCGGTGGAGGTGTCCAGCGTCGTGTCCCAGGGCTTGTACCAGGTCAGCAGGTCGGCATAGGCGCGGAAGCACTCGGGGAACTTGTCCTCGGTGAACTGCTCGAGGATGGCCGGGTCGGAGGCGTTCGCCTGCGCGGCGAACCCGGGCGGCGGTGGGTAATAGCCCTCCTCACGCCAGTGCACCGCGATGAGCGCCTCTGAGGATTCGACTGCCTCGTCCTCGTTCGCGTCTTGCAGATCATCAGCCATATGTCTGTCCTCCGCATCCCTTCTACGGGCGGCGTTGCCACTTGTTATTGCGGGTTGATAGAGCGCAATCCAAATTTAACGCGCATGTCCCCTGCCCCACCATGGGGTGGTTCATGGGACTTAGGTCCGTGGCGGCGTGCCCTGTCGCCCCTGTAACAGGACCGGCCGCCGGGCGAGCATGTAAGCGGGCTTCCCGGCACCGGAGGTGAGCCAGATGAGCAGGCCGATCGTCGTAGCCGTAGATGGTTCTGAGACATCGCTGCGGGCGGCCGAGTGGGCGGCGGCGGAGGCGGCCCGGCGGGGCGCGCCGCTGCGGATCGTGTCGGCCCCCGGCCTGCTGCCGCGGATGCGCAGCTACCAGGCCCCGTCGACGGTCGCCAACGCGCTGCGCGGCATCGCGGCGCGCGCGCTCGCCGAGGCGGTCGACCGTGTCAGCGAGGTGACGGCGGGGTTGCTGGTGGAGACCGATCTGCTGGACGGCCCGCCCGCCGCCGCCGTGTCGGACAGCGGGGCTGGCGCGCGGCTGCTCGTCGTGGGCAGCCGCGGCGCCGGCGGCTTTTCCGCGCTTGTGCTCGGCTCGGTCAGCAGGTACGTCGCCACGCACGCCCCGTGCCCCGTCGTGGTCGTGCACGAGGAGACCGGGGCGGTGCACCGTGAGATCGTGGTCGGCGTGCGGGACCCGGACAACGCGGACGCCGCGCTCGGGTTCGCCTTCGAGGAGGCGGCGCTGCGCCGTGCCAACCTCACGGCGGTGCACGCCATAACGTGGCCCGCGACTGGCCCGGTGTCGTCGGCGCCCGCCGCGGACTCCGCGTCGCTGGCCGCGGCGGCGGCCGCGGCGCAGGCCGCCGCCGAGCGGCACCTGGCGGAGGTGCTCCGTGAGTGGCAGCAGAAATACCCGGAGGTAACGACCGCCGAGGACGTGGTGCGGTGCCACCCCGCGCAGATGCTCGCCAGCCTGTCCGCGCGTGCCGACCTGGTGGTCATCGGGCGGCACGGCACGCCGGGCGCACCCGACGGCAGCTCGATTCAGCACGCCGTGCTCGGGCATGCGCGCGGCCCGGTGGCTATCGTTCCCGCGCTCTCGGCCTGAGGACAGGAGCGCCAGCCGCGTCCCGCGCCAGGCTGCCGTCAGCCCGCGCTGACGGCAGCCTGGCGCGGCCAGGCGATGATGCTCAGCGCGGGGACGCGAACCTCGGGGAAGGTCTCGTCCATTCCTGTGATGTGCATGATCCGCAGCAGCGACGGACGGGCCGCGGTCAGCTTCAGCGAGCGGCCGGTGCGCCGGGCGTGCCGTGCGACCCGGGCGAGCACTCCAAGGCCGGCCGCGTCGCAGAAGGTCAGCTCGGCGAGGTTCATGGTGACAGGCCCGTCCTGGTTGTCCACGACGTCCCGCAGGTAGGCGTAGGCCTGGTCCGCGGTGGCGATGTCCAGTTCGCCGCGCACCTTCACCATCGCCTTGCCGTCCGCCGTCACCTGGTATGCAAGCTCAAGCTGCATCGCTTGCGCGCAGTCAAGCACAGCCCCCATGACCGCACAACTCCCCCCGTCAGGCGCAGCCTGGTCCCCCTCGACGCGGCTCACGCGAAACATGAATTTCCCCTCCCCGCATGGTAGTGGACGCCAGTGCCTCGGAACACCAACCTCATCCATTTCGCTCTATCTCGCCGCACTCACAGGTGTGCCGCACGTCTAGTGAAGGCCGTGAAGCTTACGGCGGCACCCGGCAGTTGCTGTATAGAACGTCTGAACTGGCCCGCTGGTTCGCCGTCTGACATTAAATTCTCCTCCGCTAAGCGCCGGACACGCTCCGTCAGTTACGTCGCGGTCCGCTCAGCTGGTCACACTCGGCTGCCCGGGATGTGACTCGCGGGGGGCCGTGCCCGCGCCGCGCGGCCGCCCGTCCCAGGGGGACCGCCAGATCAGCCGGTGCACGGGGATCCACCGCGGTACGTCGCGCAGGCCGGGAATGAACGGCACGAACAGGAGCAGAAGTGTCGCCAGGCCGGTCATGTAGATCGCGATCAGGTCCGCGTTGGTCGAGTTGCGCCAGCCGGGCAGCTCGTACCAGAGCTGGTAGAGCCAGAGCCACGGCTGGCCCGGGTAGCTCCCGGTCTCGTTCATGACGCCCCACTGGCTGCCGGTGAGGTTCTGTGCCGCCGCCAGGTTGGCGATGTACTGGCCATCCTCGATGAACAGCAGCGGCTTGGTGAAGTCGGTGCCGTAGAACGGGCGCTGCGCCAGCAGATCGGTGTCGATCGCGCCGCTGCGGGCCAGCGTCAGCTCTGTGGCCAGCATGACGGGAACCGGCCCGTCGCTGGCGGGCGGCACCACCGGGTTGCCGTTGGCGAACCGCACCTTGGCTACCGCGGTCGCGTAGCTGGCCGCCCACCCCTGCCGCACGGCGGCCGGCGCCGCGTCGTAGGCGGCGAGCGCGGCGGCAAGCTGCCGGTCGGCGGGTGCGCTCTTCGACAGCGGGGAGAGCACGAAGGTCTGCGCGGCATCGATCGGCTGCGTTACCCCGAACCAGTTCGCCGGCGCGAACAGCTCGCTCTGCGGTGTGCCGTTTGTGTTGTACGGCGGTCCGTAGGTGGCGGTCTCGCTCGTGCCGTCCAGTTCGGCCGCCGCGGTGGCGAGGAAGTCGGCGGGCGCGACCTGCGCCCAGCTTTGCACGGTGACCGGCGGCTCGTCGGGCGACGAGAGCAACCCGGCCAGCGCCACCGTGAGCACGAGCACCACCAGCGAGGCGATCGTGCCCTCCTTCAGGATGTCGTACCGCCGCGTCGGGCCGCGCCACGGCGCCGCGTCCGCGGCCCGCTGCTCCCGGCTGCGCCCCCGCCTCGCGGCCAGCGCGGCCCGCCAGGCGCGCGGCCCGCCCGCCAGCCGCAGCCGCGGCACGTGCGGCCGCCCGGCTGCCGCTGGCAGCGGGTGGCTCACGCCGCGGACCCGCACGATCAGCACGTGCGCGCCGACCAGCGCGATGAGCATGATCGGGATGAGCACCACGTGCCACAGCAGCATCTGACCGAAGTTCATCAAGTTGAAGAACGCGCCCACCCCCGCGGCGTTGAACGCGTCCTTGCCGTTGGTCGAGATCCACTGCGAGTCGAAGTTCTGCTGCGACAGGTAACCGGTGAAGCACTCGACGATCGAGGCGAGAAACGCGACCACGCCGGTTATCCAGGTCAGCGCCCGGCGCCCCCGCCAGGCGGCCATCCAGAATTTGCCCCACAGGTGGATGACCAGCAAGGCCATGAAGAGCTCGACGCTCCACAGGTGCAGGCTGTTGAAGAAGTGACCGACCGGGTTGGTGTGCCACCAGTCGGTGCCGCCGAGCGCGATGGTGAACCCGCTCACGATCGCCATGCCCAGGGCGGCCAGGGCGGCGACGCCGAACACGTACACCCAGGAGGCGACGTAGGCGGGCTGGCGGTCGGGCAGCAGCTTGCCCGGCGGCAGCGCGGACAGCACGCGGCGGCGTACCCGCGCCGTCCACATCCGCTCGTCGGCCGCGGACCCGGCATGAGCACCGGCGTAATCGGCGGCTTCCTGGTCCGGCGGCGCCGGGCCGTCCTGCCCGTCGCCGCCGGCCCGGTGCCTTCCCGGGAAGGGCAGCAGCAGGGCCGCGCCGAAGATCACCACCATGACGGCGATGAGCACCAGGTTCGCGACCGACACGGTGAAGACGTTCCAGCTCAGGTAGCTTCCGGGCTGGTTCAGGTTGATGGCG
>JASHPP010000295.1 GCA_030038035.1 Trebonia sp. | reverse complement strand
CACGCCCCGGCCAGCGAGGCCATGTGCACGCCGTCCGAGGTGTTGTGCTCCACGTCGGCCAGGTCCATGAGCGCGGCCTCGGCCAGGTAGTCGCGGGCCAGGTCAAGCTGGCCGACCTCGGCGGCGACCACGGCCTGGGTGCAGGCCGACAGCGAGGAGTCGCGCACGGTCAGCGGCTCGTAGTAGGCGAAGTTGCGGGCCTTCTGCTCGGGGGTGAACGCGTCCGGGCGCAGGTACATGGCCAGCACCAGGTCCGCCTGCTTGACCACCTGCTTGCGGTAGAGCTGGAAGTACGGGTAGTGCAGCAGCAGCGGGTAGTGGTCGTCAGGGGTCGCGGCGAAGTCCCAGCGCGCGTAGGTGGTGAACCCGTCGTGCTGCGGGTTCACGCCGAGGCGCGCGTCGTAGGGGATGTACATGTCGGTGGCGGCGTCCCGCCATGAGGCGGTCTCCTCCGGTGTCACCCCGAGTTCGCGGGCGGCATCGGGCAGCTTCTCGGCGAGATCGGCGGCGCCGGCGAGGTTCTGCTGTGCCATCACGTTCGTGTACAGGTTGTTGTCCTTGATCGCGCTGTACTCGTCCGGCCCGGTCACGCCCTCGATCCGGAACTTGCCCGCGGAGTCGTGCTGGCCGAGCGAGCGCCACAGCCGGGCGGTCTCCACGAGCAGCGGCAGGCCGGCCTCCCGCTCGAAGTCCGCGTCTTCTGTCGCGTCGAGGTAGTTCAAGACGGCGGCCGCGATGTCGGCGTTGATGTGGAACGCGGCCGTTCCCGCTGGCCAGTACCCCGAGCACTCCTGGCCGCGGATCGTCCGCCACGGGAAGGCCGCGCCGGCCAGGCCGAGCTCGGCGGCATGCGACTTGGCGGCGTCCATGACCAGGTACCGCCAGTGCAGGGCGTGCGCCACGGCGGCCGGGTGGGTGCAGGTGAGCACCGGGAGCACGAACGTCTCTGTGTCCCAGAACGTGTGCCCGTCGTAGCCGGTCCCGGTCAGGCCCTTGGCCGGGATCGGCCGGTATTCGGCGCGCGCGCCTGCCTGCAGGATGTGGAACAGCCCGAACCGCACGGCCTGCTGGATCTCGACGTCGCCGTCGACCTCGACGTCGGCCCCCTCCCAGAAGTCGTCCAGGTACTGGCGCTGTTCGGACAGCAGCCCCTCCCAGCCGGTGAGCGTGGCCGCCGCGAGCGCCCCCGACACCTGGTCGACAAGCGCCGGGCGCGATCGCTGGCTGGACCATCCGTACCCCAGGTACTTCACCAGGCGCAGTTCCTGGCCCGCGGGGACCTCCGCCGCAACCATCAGCCGGCCAAGGTCGGGGAACGACTCAGAGACCGTGGTCATCCGCTCGGGCCCGTAGACCTCGTGGGACATCCCCGCCGCCAGGCGCAGCTTGCTGCTGCGCGTCCCGTGCACGAGCACGGCGCGCGGGTGATCACCGGCAACCGCCATGTGCTCCTCGCTGACCAGCGGCGAGGCGAGGACGGAGGCGGCGCGCGGATCCCCGGCCGGCGTCGGCACCTCCTCGTTGGCGACCAGCTCAGACAAGATGACGATGCGCAGCGTCTCGCCGACCGGCTTGACGGAGTAGCTGATCGCGGCGACCGTGCGCTGCGCCAGCGACACCAGGCGCACCGACCGGATCTCCACGGTGTTCCCGGCCGGCGACGTCCACGACACCGACCGGGTCAGCGTGCCGGCCCGCAGGTCGAGGGTGCGGGTGTGGGAGTTCAGCGTGCCATAGCGGATGTCGAACGGCTCGTCGTTGACGAACAGCCGGATCACCTTGCCGTTGGTGACGTTGATGACCGCCTGGCCGACCTGCGGGAACCCGTACCCGGCTTCGGCGTACGGGAGGGGGCGGTATTCGAAGAACGAGTTCAGGTAGGTGCCGGGCAGCCCGTGCGGCTCGCCCTCGTCCAGGTTGCCGCGCAGCCCGATGTGCCCGTTGGACAGCGCGAAGACCGACTCGCTCTGCGCCAGCAGGTCCAGGTCAAGCGACGCCTCGGTCAGGCACCACGGCTCCACGCCGTACGGTGCGTTCGTGATCATGGCCAGGCTCCCTTACGGCAACGTGCTCGCAGCGCGCTCATAGCAGGTCACCCAGGTCCTGCACCACGACGTCGGCGCCGTGCGCCCGCAGCGCGCCGGCCTGGCCCACCCGGTCGACCCCCACCACGTACCCGAACCCGCCCGCGTGCCCGGCGGCCACCCCCGCCTGCGCGTCCTCGAACACGGCAGCCTGCTGCGGCGCGACGCTGAGCATGCGTGCCGCCTCGAGGAACGTGTCGGGGGCGGGCTTGCCCCGCAGCCCGCGCTCGCTGGCCACCTGCGCGTCGACCCGCGCGTCGAACAGGTCGGAGATTCCCGCCGCGGAAAGGACCGCGACGGTGTTCGCGCTCGAGGAGACGATCGCGGTGCGCAGCCCCGCGGCCCGCACCGCGGTGATGTAGCGGGTGGAGCCGTCGTAGACGTCAACGCCATCGCGCGCGAGCACCTTCTGCAGCAGTTCGTTCTTCCTGTTGCTCAGCCCCCACATGGTCTGCTCCCCCGGCGGGTCTGCCGGGGAACCGAGCGGCAGCGCGATGTGCCTGGACTCAAGGAACGACTTGGTGCCCTCGATGCGGGGCTTTCCGTCGACGTAGTCGTCGTAGTCCCGGACGGGGTCGAACGGCGCGAACTGCGTACCGCTGTTCGCCGACCAGTCACGCAGGAACTCGTCGAACATCTCTTTCCAGGCCTCGTCATGGACGGCCGCGGTCTTCGTCACGACCCCGTCCATGTCAAACAG
Organism: Trebonia sp.; assembly: GCA_030038035.1. Next base: position 1,319 of record JASHPP010000295.1, on the reverse strand, counting down.
GCAGGCGGTTACCCTGTCCGGCAGTCCTAGCATCGGTCGATCCTGTCCACTCCGGTGCGCCCGCTCCGGTACTCCCGCTGGTGAAACTCCCGCCTGGGTGCTTCCGCCCGGGTGCTCCAACCCGGGTGCTCCAACTCGGGTGCTCCTGCTGGGGCGCGCCTACTCGGAAAAGCCTGGCTTGTCCTCCGGTAGCTCGAGGTCGCTCTTGGCCAGCTCCTCGATGTTGACATCCTTGAAAGTGACGACCCGCACGCTCTTGACGAACCGCGCTGGCCTGTACATGTCCCATACCCACGCGTCGTGCATCGTGACCTCGAAGAAGGCCTCGCCGTTGTCGGTGGTGCGCACCTTGAGATCGACGTCATTGGTGAGGTAGAACCGGCGCTCGGTCTCCACGACATGGGTGAACAGGCCAACGACGTCGCGGTACTCGCGGTAGAGCTGCAGCTCCATCTCCGCTTCGTACTTCTCCAGATCTTCCGCGCTCATGTCCCCTATTCTCCCTCCACCTGCCAGGGCTCTGGCACGCACCGGAACGAGCGGCGGTGCTCGGGACACGGCCCGAACTCCGCCAGCGCCCGCACATGCTCGTCGGTTACGTACCCCTTGTGGCGGCAGAAGCCATATTCGGGATAACGCTGGTCGAGCTCGCTCATCATCCGGTCCCTGCTCACCTTCGCGACGATCGAGGCCGCGGCGACCGACGCGGCGACCCGGTCGCCCTTCCACACGGCCAGCGCCGGGGACGACAGGCCGCGCACGGGAAAGCCGTCGGTCAGCACATACCCCGGCGCGCGGCGCAGGCCCGCGGACGCCCGGCGCATCCCCTCCACGTTGCACACGTGCAGTCCCAGGCCGTCGATCTCGCCGACCGGGATCGTCACCACGTGCCAGTCCACCGCGTGCCGCGCGATCTGGGCGTAGACCTCCTCGCGGGCCGCCGGGGTGAGCAGCTTGGAATCGGCGAGCAGCGGCATCCGCCTGATCGCCGCCTGGTCGAGGACGACGGCGGCCACGACGAGCGGCCCGGCGCACGCGCCGCGGCCGGCCTCGTCGATGCCCGCGACCGGCGCCAGCCCGGCGCGCGCGAGCACGTTCTCATAGGCGGCGAGGCCGGCGCTGCGCCGCGGCGTGTACCCGTGCTGGTCCATGTCACTGGCAGCGTACGCCACGGACGCGCCCGTCGCGCCCCTGGACGCGTGGCGGTCGGGGTCTGCGGGCTAGCTGCGACGGCGCGGGCGGCGCAGCCGCATGCGCGGGCGGCGCGAGCGGCGTAGCCGCATTCGCAGCCGCGCTCTGCGGCGGGCGATGCGCTGCAG
>JASHPP010000294.1 GCA_030038035.1 Trebonia sp. | reverse complement strand
CGGCGTGGCCGTGGACCTGATCGCCGCCGCCGGCACGATCCCGATGCTCCCGGTCGGCACCCGCCGCGCGCTCACCGAGCCGGTCATCGCGGTGCTCGCGGCCACGGCCTCCCGCGCCCGGATCACCGTGGTCGCCTCGGCGGCGGAGGTGGCGGTCGCGATCGTCGCGGACGCCCGGCTGGCGGCGCCGATCGCTTTGGCGGGCGATTCGGTCCAGTGCGACGTCGACGAGGAGGGGGGACAGCTGTGGGCGCAAGCCCGGTGGACGGTGTAGTCCGGGTCGCTCTCGTAGAAGACCAGGATGTGGTCGTCGAGGGGGTGCGGGCCTGGATCGCGGCCGACCCGGCAAAACGGGCGGTGGTGATCGCGGACGGCAAGACGATTGAAAAGGCCCTGGCCGGCCCGGGCCGGGACGCCGACGTGGTGGTCCTCGACCTCGAGCTCGGCGGGGAGACCGGCGGCGGGCTGGTCACCGGCCGGGTGGCCGGCCTGTGCGACGCGGGCTACCGGGTCGTGGTGTTCTCCGTGCACGTCGAGCCGCTGATCGTCCGGACCGTGCTGCAGGCCGGCGCCTGTGCGTTCCTCGACAAGAGAACCGAGCGCGCGCAGTTCGTCGACACGATCGCCGCCGTGGCCCGCGACCTGCCGTTCGTCACCCCGTCGATGGCCGGCGGCCTGCTGCACGCGGTCCGGCTCTCGCAGCGGGAGCGGGAAGCCCTGCAGTACCTGTTCCAGGGCATGGACCACGCCTCGATCGCCCGGCGGCTGAAGAAGACCAGCGGCGACCCGATCAGCGCCGCCACCGTCAAGCAGTACATCGAACGCTCCCGCGCGAAGTTCGCCGCGGCCGGCCACCCGTGCCGCTCCCAGTTCGCGCTGCTCGCCCGCTGCATGGAACTGGGCCTGATCCGTCCCGAAGAGATCGACGACTACCGCCCCGGCGACTTCTGAGCCCCAATCGTCGCCGGTACGTCCCCCGCAGTGTGATCCCCGCACAGCGGTCATGCGCGGCCAACCCGATCGCCTCATGCTGCTAAACATGAAAACGGTCAAGACCGTAATAGCTGCCTTCGCGGTAATTCTCGCGGCCGCCCTCGCGGGGTGCGGGTCGTCATCTTCACCGCCATTCGCAACATCGTCTTCGGCGGGGTCCGTGCCGCAGGGCCAGGAATCGGCCAATGCAGCAGCGAAATTGCCTTCCGGGCAGGGCCAGATATCACTGCAGACCTACGGGACCGTTGGCCCCACCGGGGGGCCCGACGCCGGACAGATAGTCACCGGGACGGTGGACGGCCTGCCGTTGACCGCGAGGGGAATCCTGAGCGACGACTGGAGCGACTTCTGCTTCGGGAACAACGGCAGCACGGCGACCGGCACGCTCGGCGGCATTTCCTTCGATGTCACGCTGGCCTGCGGCGCAGGTGCCGGCGGCGAAGGTCCTTATGTCCAGACGTTCACCGGCGAATGGGGCGGGCAGCCGATCAGCGTGACCGCGACGTCCGCGATAAGCGCTGACGGCACGACCACCACGACAACGCTGTCAGGAACCATCGGTTCGCAACAGGTGACTGCCACAGTCCTGTCGAGCGAGGGCACTGCGCACAATCAGGTCACAGGCACGATGACCGTCTCGTGATCGCCCACACCCGATCGACAGCAGAGGAGCCGGCTCGTGCGTCGCCGTCGGCGGATACATGACGGCATCTGGTGCTGTTGCGGGGCTCATCGAGACGCTCGCGAACGGGGCTTGGAAACCAGCTGCCGCACCGATGCCCCGTGGCGCGAAGTCGTTGCAGCTTCTCGATGCCGCCTGCCCTGCGGCCGGCTCCTGCGGGGCGGTCGGGCAGTACGCCACCGGCAGTGACGACCTCGATACCAGCACAGTTCGCGACGTGATCGAAACCCTGGTGAACGGAACCTGGCACCCGGCCGTGACACCGCAGCCGGCTGGCTCTCCTGGCCCGTTCGGCGGGTTTCTTGCGTGGGTGGCGTGCCCGGCACCTGGCTCATGCGTAACCGTTGGCGGCTACTACACCCACACTGGCCCGGCCGCAGATGCGAGTCAGCCCCAGATCGACACGCCGGCGGGCGGAATCTGGACGGCGACGCCCGGGGCGCTGCCTGCGGACGCCGGGACGAAGGACCAGATCGGGGCCCTCTACGACGTGGCCTGCACGCAGACGGGGAACTGCGTGTCGATGGGCATCTATGCCGCGGGCGCGAACACTCGATAATCCGCGTCAAGGCGACTTCTCGGCCCATACCGTCACGGACCACGACCTCTGCGCTGTGATCCCCGCATAGCGGTCATGCGTCCGGCGGGTCCGGCCGCCGATGCTGAAATCCGAGCGCTGACCTGGGTGACCGTCTGCGGTGGCGGCGGTTAGCGCGTGGGAACTGGTCATGGGCGACTTCATCTACGGCTTCCTGATCGGGCGGGTCATCGGCGGGATCTTCGTTCTCGCCTGCAAGATCGTGTGGTTCTTCCTCCGGATCGCCTGGTGGCTGAGCGTCTTCCTGCTGCTGTGGATCGGGGCCGGGGTGGTGTTCCTGTTCCGTGGCGGTCGGCGCGCCCGGGAGGACGCCGAGAGGCTCGGCCGTTACCTTGACGACGGCACGGGCTGGCAGGACGAAGCCTCGGGAGACGTCTACCCGCTCAGCGGGGAACGGGAGCGCTGCGAGATCCACGCAGTGGAGGCGGGCACGTACTGGCGGCGCACGGCGATCTCCAGGCTGCTGCGCGGCGGGGCGATCCTGCGGTACCGGTTCGCCGCGCTGACCGACGCCGGATCCGGCAGACGGCGCGGGGCCGCCGCCTGGTGCGAAGCAATCGGACGGCCTGGCGTGAAGCGACTCATCGCCGTCGGTGGTCGCGGCATGAGGATGACGCGGGGCGCGGCAGCGGCTGTCGTGCTGGCCGCGGTGCTGCTGGCAGGGGCGGCCGTCGCGGGCTGCGGCGCGTCTGGCACCCTCCCGCAACAGGCCGCGACCGGATCGTCCGCGCCGGCCGTCGCGCCGTCATGCCTGGGCAACACGGCGATCGTGCCCGGCAACTGCACCCCGGAACAGGCCGCGGACGGCTACTTCCAGAGCCAGCTGGCCGGCAACTGGACGCAGACTTGCGCGTATGTCGTGCCGAGCGGCCAGGGCGCCTGCCAGCAGGCCGCGAGCTCGGCGGACATCGGTCCGTTGACCGGGAACCTCGCGGTCGGCGCCGAGATGATCCAGGGCGCTGAGGCAATCGTGGGGGCGGCGGGAAGCCTCTGCTCAAGTAGCTGCGACTACTCGACCCCCGCAAACATTGACTTCCCGTCTGGGTATGGCAGCGCGTTCACGACCGCCTACGCGCAGACGATATCGACCATGACCAGCCCGGGCTCGAACTTCAGCCCGCTGCCGTGCCTGGAGGTGGACGGGCTCTGGTACGTCAACATCCCCGGGCCGCTGGGCGGCTTCCCCTGGTCTTAGCAGGTACCGCCAGCCACC
>JASHPP010000293.1 GCA_030038035.1 Trebonia sp. | reverse complement strand
GGGCAGCGGATATGCTCGGGGGCGATGAGTGACGCGTTCAGTGTCCGGATAAAGGTCCGCGGGTACGAGCTTGATACGCAGGGGCACCTGAACTGGGCCGAGTACCTGCATTACGCGGAGCACGCGCGGTGGGAGTTCCTGGCGGCGGCGGGGATCACCCAGGACGCGCTGATCGCGTCCGGGTTCGGGCCCGTTGTGCTTGACGTCGCCGTGCGGTTCCGGCGGGAGCTGCGGGGCGGCGACGAGGTGGACGTGAGCTGCGCGTTCGTCTTCGACGGCGGGAAGACGTTCCGGATCGTGCAGGACTTCAGGCGGCCGGACGGGCGGGTCGCGGCGTCGCTGTCGAGCACGACCGGACTGCTCGACCTGGCCGAACGCAGGCTGGCCGACGAGCCGGACAAGCACTTCCGCGCGCTGGCCGGCAACCCCGCGCTCCTCGGGCTGGCCTAGCCGTATCGACAGGTCCCGATATAGCCTAGTTAGCCGGTCGGCATTACCGGGAGGCGAGGCGCGGAATGAAGATCATCGGGCTGGACCTGATCGCGGGCGGGCCGGACGCTTCCGGTGTTCCCGGGGACCCGACCGAGCGGCTGAGCGAGGTCGTGGGCAACGCGATCCGCTTCGAGGAGCTCGGGTTCGACGGGTTCGCGGTCGGGGAACGGCATCACCCGCCGTTCCTTTCCAGCTCGCCGCCGGTCGTGCTCAGCCACGTCGCAGCGCTGACCTCGCGGATCCGGCTGTTCACGGGGGTGACGCTGCTGTCGGTGCTCGACCCGGTGCGGGTCGCCGAAGACTACGCCACGCTCGATCACCTGTCCGGCGGGCGCGTCGAGCTGATCATCGGGAAGGGGAACGGGCCGGAGCAGGCGGAGTTGTTCGGGATCGGGCGGCTGGAAGCGTGGGACACGCTCGCCGAGAACTACCGGCTGCTGCGGCAGCTGTGGTCCTCGCACAAGGTCACCTGGTCGCCGCAGCCGGGGGTGCCGTCGATCAGGACCGCCCCGCTGCGGGACGCGGTGGTCTACCCCAAGCCGCTGCAGCCGGCGATCCGGGTGTGGCACGGGTCGGCGACCGCCGAACGGTCCGTGGAGCTCGCGGTGGAGTTCGGGGACCCGGTGTTCTCGGCGAACGGGATGAACCCGGTCACCCGGTACGCGGAGCTGGTCAGGCATTACCGCGCCCGGTGGGCCGAGGCCGGGCGCGACCCGGCCGGCGCGCTGGTGGGAGCCGGGCACGGGCAGACCTACGTGACATGCCGCTCGCAGGACGCCAAGGCCGCGTACGAGCCGGTCTACGTGCGGTTCGCCGCGATGGTGGCCGCGTCAGGCCAGCTGCCGGGGACGTTCACCGTCTACGACGGTTACGACGACTTCCTGGCGCGCGGGTCGGCGCTGGTCGGCAGCGCGGAGGAAGTGATCGACAAGGTGGGGCGGTACCACGAGGCGTTCGGGAACACGCTGATCGCGATCGGCGGGCACCGGGGGAACCTGACGCAGCGGCAGTTCACCGACAGCCTTGAGCTGTTCGCCTCCGACGTCGCGCCCGCGCTGCGGCAGAGCATCCCCGACCCGCCGTGGCCCGCGCCGGCGGCGGCCTCCCCCGCGCCTGCCACGGTGACAACCGTCGGCTGATTTCAGGCGTCTGTCTTGTCAAGGGTCGCAGTGGGAGGGGAAATCAGACATGCGAGCTTTTGCCGCATCGGGAATTGTCGTGCTCGCGGCCGCATTCGCCACCGCCGCAATGGGGGCGGCCGCGCCCGCGAGTTCCGCCGCGGTAAGCGCTGCCCCGGCGGTAACGGCGGATAACCATCTGTACGGAGTGTCCTGCGTATCGCGGTCGAACTGCGTCGCCGTCGGCCTTGACCAGCTGGCCTTTGACAACAAGGGCGGGCCGCTGCTGCAGACGTGGAACGGGAAGGCCTGGAAGACGGTCACGGCGCCAATTCCGGCGGCGGGAACGGCGGGCCAGCTTGTCGGCGTGTCGTGCAAGTCGGCTGCGTTCTGCGTCGCGGTCGGCGTCTACCTCAACAAGGCCGACACGTCCATCCCGCTCGCCGAGACCTGGAACGGCAGGTCGTGGACGCCAGCCACGCTGCCGACGCCAGCGGGGGCCACGGGAGTCATGCTGAACGGTGTTTCGTGCGCGACGGCGGCAAGCTGCGTCGCGGTCGGCGAATACTTCAAGCCAGCCAGCGTCGGCGCGCTCTCCGAGTCGTGGAACGGTCATCAGTGGACCGCGGCCAAGGTGCCCGCGCCGACTGGCAGCATCGCCACGTACCTGGAGAGCGTGTCGTGCGCGTCCCCCGCGTTCTGCGTCGGGACCGGCTTCTTCGGCACGGCTACCAACGGCTTCCAGCTCGTGGAGTCGTGGAACGGACACGCCTGGACGAGGATGGCGGCGCCGGCTGTCGGCAGGGACGCGAGCACGGTCGGCGTGTCCTGCGCGTCGGCGGCAAACTGCGTCGCCGTGGGCAGCGCCGCCGGCAGCCGCCCGGGACTCAACGCGTTCACCGAGGTCTGGGCCGGCAAGGGATGGGCGACGGTCAAGGTGCCGTGGCCGAACGGAACCACGAACACCGACCTGCTCGGCGTGTCCTGCTCGGCGGCGAAGAGCTGCGTCGCGGCCGGCTATTCCGACTGGAACATCAAGGACGGCGGTAACACCGGCAAGGCGACCGCCGCCGCCTGGAACGGCAAGTCCTGGACGGTGACGAAGGTGCCGGCGCCCGCCAAGGGGAAGGCAAGCCTGTTCAACGGGGTGAGCTGCGTGTCCGCGGCGGCCTGCGTCGCCGTCGGCCAGCTGAGCCCCTACAACGGCACGGTCGGCAACGGGCTCGCCGGCGCCTGGAACGGCAGCGGCTGGAAGCTCACGCTCACGCCATGACACCCGCGCTTCCCGGCCTCCTGACACGCGACACGGGGAAGATACGGTAACTCTCGCGCATCGCTCAATAACTCATCGTAGTCTAGACATCACGGCATCGATGGGTCGCGATAGTCGGGGGGTGCGGGTGTGTTTGCTGACGCGGCGCGGATCGTGCGCTTCTGGCAGGCGGTGGAGGTTTTCAATCCGCGGCCGCTGCCCAGGCCCGACTTCCGCGACAACGTCAGCGACGTCCGCGGCGGGGATCCGCTGCCGTGGGAGGCCGGCTCCCGGCTCGCCGGGCGGCCGCCGGCGGCCGGCCTGGCATGGCGGCACCAGGTGTTCGGCGGGCTGTTCGAGCTCACCGCGGTCCGCCGCGCCCTCGCCGGGATGTACGGCGACGACGACCCAGGCGCACAGGTCCAGGGCGGCCTGGGACAGTCGGCGCTGTTCGCCTGCACGGTCGACGCGGACGGCATGCTGCTCGGGCAGGCCGCCGTGTCCGAGTGCGCGCGGGCGGTCGGCCGCGGCGCTAGGGAGGCCGGGGGCGCCGGGGGCGCCGGGGGCCTGGGGGGCGCCGGGGGCGCAGCGGCGAGCGACGGCGACGGCGACGGCGATCAAGGCGACCTCGGCCGGGAGCTGGCGGGACGGCCGCT
>JASHPP010000292.1 GCA_030038035.1 Trebonia sp. | reverse complement strand
GCCCGGATGACGCTGTCCTGGAGCCATCTTGCGGAGAGGCGGTCTTTCTGCATGAGGCAGGCCGCGACGGCCTGGATACAGGTCCACTGGTCGGCGTCGAACTTCACGCTTCGTCGGCTGCCGAGTCAGAGCGGACTCTTCGCGCGGGGGGCATCAAGGCCGACATCCACGTCGGCGATTTCCTCGTCCACGATGAGTTCGGCTGCTATGACGTAGTCATAGGGAATCCGCCTTACGTTCGCTATCAGGACTTCTCCGGGGAGTCCCGGGCCCGAGCCCGGGCGGCCGCGCTGCGGACGGGTGTAGTGCTGACGAACCTTGCCTCCTCCTGGGCAGCATTCACCGTCCACTCCGCCCTGCACCTGAGGACGGGCGGACGGCTTGGCCTCGTGCTCCCCGCCGAACTGCTGACAGTGAACTACGCGGCGGAGGTCCGGCAGTTCCTGCTGGAGCACTTCGCCGACGTCGGACTCGTCCTCTTCGAGGAGCGCGTCTTCCCGGGCGTGCTCGAAGAAGTAGTTCTGCTGCTTGCAGGCGGCTACGAGCCTCAGCCGGTCAGTGGGACCAGCCAGATTGCCTTGTGGCGGGTGAAGGACGCTGCCCACCTCAGAGATCTGTCCGCTGGCCGGCGCTGGACCCCGCCTGCAAAGTCCGCTAAGTGGTCCGCTGGGCTCATCTCGGCTGACGGGCTAGCTGCCTATGACCACGTGACGAACGGTCCAGGGTTCACGCTGCTGCAGGCCTGGGGTGACACGACGCTGGGCATGGTAACCGGTAACAACCGCTTCTTCACGATGTCGCCTGGCAAGGTTGCTCAACTTGGACTAAATGCGTCGGATGTCATCCAGATCTCACCGCCCGGTTCGCGGCATCTCCGGACCCTCACGTTCACCCAGAAAGACCTCAACGAGCTTGGCGAAGGCGGGCGAGCCACCTGCCTGTTCCGGCCCGCCGGAGAACCCTCCAGGCAAGCCTGGAGGTACATCCAGTCCGGCGAGAACCTCGACGTCGACCGGGCGTACAAGTGCCGCGTACGCAACCCTTGGTGGCGCGTGCCATACTTGCGGCCCGCGGACCTGTTCCTGACATACATGAACGCTGACACCCCAAGGTTGGCCAGCAACCAGGCCTGCGCCCACCACCTGAACTCCGTGCATGGCGTCTATCTTGCGAACGCCTTCCGTGAGGTCGGCATCAGCATGCTGCCCATCGCCTGCCTCAACTCCGCGACCTTGCTCGCCGCGGAGATAGTGGGCCGTGCCTACGGCGGCGGGATGCTGAAGATCGAGCCGCGCGAAGCCGATCTCCTGCCGGTTCCATCGGTCGGCCTGGTGCGAGAGCACGAGGACGTGCTTGCCGGACTTCGCCAGACGGTCGCATCTCGACTTCGCGCCGGGCGGCTGTCTGATGCTGTCGCGCTGGTGGACGACGTACTGCTCACTCGTGGTCTCGGGCTCGACGCGGATGCCGTGGACGCGATCCGGACCGAGCATGCCGACCTCAGCGGGCGTCGGGCCGCACGCGCACGGAAGTCTGCGCGCCGGGCTCGACTCCGATGCCGGGGCGCAGCTTGAGGCTAGCCGGGTCAGCCCTCGAATGCCTCCGGCGGGGGGCAGGCGCACATCAGGTTGCGGTCGCCGTAAGCCTGGTCGATCCGGCGCACCGGAGGCCAGTACTTGGCCCGCCGGTCGCTGCGCGCCGGGTAGGCCGCGGTCTCCCGGTCATAGCCATGCTTCCAGTCGCCGCTGATCAGCATGTTCGCGGTGTGCGGCGCGTTCCTAAGCGGGTTGTCGGCGGCGTCCCACTCCCCGGCCGCGACCATCTCGATCTCGTGCCTGATAGCGATCATCGCGTCGCAGAACCGGTCGAGCTCGGCCAAGTTCTCGCTCTCGGTCGGCTCGACCATCAGCGTCCCCGCCACGGGGAACGACATGGTCGGCGCGTGGAAGCCGTAGTCGATGAGCCGCTTGGCCACGTCCTCCGCGGTAACCCCGGTCTGCGCGGTGATCGGCCGCAGGTCCAGGATGCACTCGTGCGCGACGAGCCCGTCCCGGCCGGCGTAGAGCACCCCGAAGTACTCGGCCAGCCGCCTGGCCACGTAGTTGGCCGACAGGATCGCGGTCTGCGTCGCGCGGCGCAGCCCCGCCGCCCCCATCAGCTTGATGTAGGCCCACGAGATTGGCAGGATCCCGGCCGACCCGTAGGGCGCGGCCGCGACCGGGCCCGCCAGCATGCTCGCGGGCAGTTCGTTCCCGGGCACGGTGGCACTGCCGGGTACCGGCATGTCCCCGAGCTCGGGGTGCCCGGGCAGGAACTGGGCCAGGTGCGCCCGCGCGGCCACGGGGCCGACGCCGGGACCGCCGCCGCCGTGCGGGATGCAGAACGTCTTGTGCAGGTTCAGGTGGGACACGTCACCGCCGAGCAGCGCGGGCGACGCGAGCCCGGCCAGCGCGTTGAGGTTCGCGCCGTCGATGTAGACCTGGCCGCCTGCCTCGTGCACGAGGTCGCACACCTGGCCGACCGTGGTCTCGTAGACGCCGTTGGTGGACGGGTAGGTCAGCATGATCGCGGCCACCCGGCCGGCGTGCGCGGCGAGCGCGGCGCGCAGGCCGGGCAGCGAGATCGCGCCGTCTTCGCCGCATTTCACCACGGCGACCCGGAGCCCGGCGAGGACGGCGCTCGCCGCGTTCGTGCCGTGCGCCGACTCGGGGATCAGGCAGACGTCGCGCTCGGCGCAGCCGCGAGCGGCGTGGTAGTCGCGGATGGCGAGCAGGCCGGCCAGTTCGCCCTGCGAGCCGGCGTTCGGCTGGACGGAGCAGGCGTCGTAGCCGGTCACCGCGCACAGCCACGCCTCAAGCGAGGCGATCAGCTCGGCGTAGCCCGCGGCGTCCTCGGGGGGCGCGAAGGGATGCAGCCCGGCGAACCCGGGCCAGGTGATCGCCTCCATCTCGGCCGTCGCGTTGAGCTTCATCGTGCACGAGCCGAGCGGGATCATCGACCGGTCGAGCGCCACGTCCAGGTCCGATAGCCGGCGCAGGTAGCGCAGCATCGCCGTCTCGCTGCGGTGCTGGCTGAAGACCGGATGGGTCAGGAACTTAGACGTCCGTACCAGGTCAGGCGGCAGCTCGTCGCCCGCGGCGGGAACCAGCTCCACGTCGCAGGCGTCCATGCCGGTGCCGACCATCGACGCGCCGACGAGCGCGGCGGCGACATCGCGCAGCTGGTCCGGCCTGGTCGTCTCGTCGCATGCCACCTGGACCACGCCGTCGCCCGCGTCGCACAGGTTGTAGCCGGCCTCCCTGGTGCGGCGCAGTGCCGCCGCCGCCTCGCGGGGCCCGTCGAGCAGCACCCTGATCGTGTCGAAGCAGGCGCCACTGCCCGTTCGGAGGCCATAGTGGCGCAAGGTCGCGGCGAGGGTCGCGGCGCTACGGTGCGCACCCCGTGCGATGGCGGCCAGGCCGTCCGGGCCGTGGTAGCAGGCGTACATGCCCGCGGCGACGGCGAGCAGGACCTGGGCGGTGCAGATGTTGCTGGTGGCACGCTCGCGGCGGATGTGCTGCTCGCGGGCCTGCAACGCGAGGCGGTAGGCGGGGTGCCCGTCCGCGTCCACGGAGACGCCGACGAGGCGGCCGGGCAGCTGGCGCCTGAGGTCGTCGCGGACCGCCATGTAGGCGGCGTGCGGGCCGCCGTAGAACATGGGCACGCCGAACCGCTGGGTGGAGCCGATCGCGACGTCGGCGCCAAGCTCGCCTGGCGGCTTGAGCAGCGTCAGCGCCAGAATGTCGGCGGCCACCGCTACCGTGGCGTTAGCGGCGTGGGCGGCCTCGATGACCGGGGCGAGGTCGCGGATCTCTCCGGACGCGCCGGGATACTGCAGCAGGACGCCGAAGGCGCCGGCGAAATCCGTGCCGGCCGAGACGGAGGTGATGCGAAGGTCGATGCCGAGGGGTTCGGCGCGGGTGCGCAGCACGTGCAGCGTCTGCGGCAGGCAGTCGGCGTCGGCGACGAACACGCTGCCAGCGCCGTCGCCCGCGACGCGGCGGGCCAGCGTCATCGCCTCGGCGGCCGCGGAGGCCTCGTCGAGCAGGGACGCGTTGGCGACCGGCAGCGCGGTCAGGTCGGAGACCATCGTCTGGAAGTTCAGCAGCGCCTCCAGGCGGCCCTGCGAGATCTCCGGCTGGTACGGCGTGTACGCGGTGTACCAGGCCGGGTTCTCCAGCACGTTGCGGCGGATCACCGCGGGGGTGAACGTGTCGTAGTAGCC
>JASHPP010000291.1 GCA_030038035.1 Trebonia sp. | reverse complement strand
CTCGCGAACGCCTGGCAAGCCTCGATCGCCGCCGACCAGGACTTCGCCCGGTGGGCGAATGACGAGATAACGAACGGCTGCACGCCGGACGACACCGCCGACCCCGGGTACGCGGCCGCGGCCACTCCCGACAACCAGGCGACCTACTACAAGAAGGCCTTCGCCGGCCTGTGGGACCCGATAGCGACGCAGTACGGCCTCACGCCGTACCAGTGGAACCAGCTGTAACAGCTAGCGCATCGCGTTCCGCCCCGGCGTGGCACCGCCGGTCACAGGGGGCCGCAAGTATGCGACTTCGCACACTCTGTGACGATTTCGCCGCCCGTAATACCCGGTTTGTCCATGCAAGGAGATCCTGGTGGTTAATTCCGGTTCATGTGGCACGCCGGCCGCCGCCGCGATATGTTCCGGGTTCGCGTCGTTATACCAGCACAAACCCCGAACATACCGCGAGGATCACCGCGGACCGCGAACAGCATGTGCTGACCGGGCATCCGGCACGGGCGTGATCCCGCTATCCGCGCCAGAGCCGGGGACTTGGCCACCAGGATCACCCGATGTTTGGAAACTCGGCACAGTTCCCTATAGGCACCCTTTCTATCCCACATGTTGGATGGGCGGGTCAGGGGGCGGGGAAGGACGCCGCGGAGGGGGCGGCGGCGTGCTGGGCGATGCCGGTCACCGTGGCGCCGGAGGCGGACAGGGCGGTGATCTGCCGGACCGCGGCGCCCGCCGGGGTGGCCGCCGACCAGGTGAGGCCGTCCGGTGAGCTCCAGGTGACGGCCCGCTGGTCGCCGGCCGGGCCGACCTGGCCCGCCGCGAGGAAGCCGGGACCGGCCGCGGTCAGCGCGGTCACCGCGCCGAGACCGCCAGGGGCGGCGAGCTCTGCCTGGGTCCACTGCAGGCCGCCGTCGGCCGAGACCGCTACGATCGGGGTGTCGCCGGCCCTGGTGACCGCGTAACCAGCCGCGACGACGCGGCTGCCGTTGACCGTGACGAGGCGGAGCACGGCGGCCGAGGCGCCGGCCGGCGCCGCGATGTCGTGGACGCTCCACGTCAGCCCGTCCGCCGAGGTCCAGATGGCGCTGCCTGAGCCGTGGGTTCCTGCCGCGACGAAGCCGGCGCCAACGCCGGCGACGGCGTACGCGGTGCTCGGCTCCAGCCTGCCGTTGAGGCCGCCGTTGCTGCCCGCGGCCCAGCTGCGCAGGTCGGCGGACCACCACATGGCCGCGAACACCCGGCCGGCGCGGACCTGCTTGCCCACGATCACGTAGCCGTGCTGGCCGGCCGTCACTCCCGTGACGTAGGTGTCCGGTCCCGCGAACTCGGCCGCGCTGTCGGCCTGCTGCCAGGTCACCCCGTCCGCCGAGGTCACCACGATCGGCTGCTGCACCGCGCCCGAGACGACGTCCCCGACCGCGATCCAGCCCGCGGGGCCATGCGCGATGCTGGTCAGGCCCTCGGTCCCCGGCCGGCGGTAGACGGCCGGGGACCCGGCCGACACCAGCGTCCAGTCGCCGTTGGAGTCCCGCCGCCAGATCGCCGGATGCCCGTCGGCGCTGCCCACGGCCAGCTGCGTCCCGCCCATCGACGCGATCGAGCTGACCGTCACGGTGCCCTGCTGGCCGGGGTATCCGGCGAACCAGCCCGAGGCGTCGACGACCGCCCCGCCGCCCCACGTGGCCAGCGCCGCGCCCTGGCTGGCGCGCTCGGCGAGCGACTCGCCGGGCTTGCCGGTCAGCATGATCACGGCGCCGGCGCCCACGGAGACGATCACCGCGGCGGGCACCCCGACCCGGACCAGCTGCCACGCCTGGCTTCGGCGGCGCCCGGTCAGCTTCGGGCCGGCCGCGGCCTGGCGGACCGATCCCTGCCACGCCCGGTACAGCTCGCCGGGTTCGTTGAGCAGCGGCCGGACGGGCCGGGGCGGGGGGGCTGGCGGGCGGGACGGAGTCGCGGTGTCGTCGAGGATCGGCGCGCCGAGCGGCGTCGCCGGGAAACCGCCGGGGATGGCCGGAAAGGGAGGTGGCTCGATCGCGAAGCCAGCCGGCACGGGCGGAAGGGGAGGTGGCTCGATGGCGAAGCCAGCCGGCACGGGCGGGAAGGGGGGCGGCAGCACGTCGGCCAGCACGGGCTGGGGCGCCGTGACGGCAGGCGGCGTCGTCGTCAGCGCCGGCTGGGGCGCCGTGACCGCGGGCCGCGGCGGGCTGAGCGCAGGTGCCGGCAGCAGCACCTGGCCAGTGCCAGTGCCAGTGCCAGCGCCCGGCCGAGCACTGCGGGGACCATCCGGCGGGTTCTCGCCCACGCTGGGGGCCGGCGGCCTGGGCGCCATCGGGGGCGGCTCCCAGCCGATGCCCTGGTCCTGCCACAGCCGGTGCGCTAGCTGCCAGACGGAGTTGGCCGGCGGGTGCCGCGGTTCCGGCATGGCCCCCTCCGGGACCACGAACCCTGGGCTTCCGGCCCAGCCGCGCAGCGCCAGCGTGGGGCCGACCACGGGCACTTGCGGGAGAACCTGGGTCAGCACGTCCTGCCATGCCCTGGGCAGCCGCTCCGGTGGCAGGGCCGGCGGCCACGGCGCGGGCCCCTGCGGCCCGTGCCACAGCCCTGGCTGCCCGGGTTCGTCGCACTGCTCAGGCTCCTGGGATTCCTGCCACTGATCCGGCTCCTCTGGTGCCTGGTGCTCGTCCGGCTCCTCCGGCTCCTGCCACTGGTCAGGCTCGTCTGGATCCTGCCAGGGGTCGGGGTCCTCTGGGTCCTGCCACGACCCGGGCGACAGCGCCACAGGGGCGGCGGGGTCCTGCCACCAGTCGGGCTGGGGTCCTTGCCGCCATGGCCACGCCTGGAAGACGTGCACAGGGACGGCCGGGGGATCGTTCAGGCAGACGTCGAGATCGGCTGCATCCGTGCGGGCTGGTTCCGTGTCTGGCCATACCGGGGGGGCCGCATCCCCAGGGGCAGGCGGGAACCAGCCCGCCGGATGTGCCGCGCCTGGCCGACCCGGCCAGGCGCTGGCTCCGCCGGAGTCAAGCGCGGCAGGGGGCTCGCTCCCTGCCGTTCCGCCGTATCCGGACGCGTGATCGGAGTCAGGACTTTCTCGTAGTAGCGCGCACTGAGCATCCCGTGTGTGGCCGCTCGCTGGGGAGGTGGCGTCGGTCATGTATTACTCCGAGTCCTACTAATATTACTCTGTGTAGCAGATCCGAGCGTGGGGTCTTCTACCCAGAACTTCGGCTCCGCCGCCCCCTTGGTTCGATGGTAACGAGAGAAGGCCTGAATCCACAGGCCTAGAGCAGAAAAAAATCACAAATAGTTTTGCGCTGACTACTAAGAGTAAGAGCCGATACGAGCCGGATCAGGTAATTCGGTTCGGGGGGTTCATGGCGCACCTCATGGGATTCATGGTGCATTTAGCGTTGCGCTGATCTCACCCGGCACGCTATTCGAATCTCGCCGCAATGCTCCGCTACGGCGAAATGGCGAGCCGTGCGGTGCTATTGCGAGCAAAGCCGCGAGGACCGAATGCCGGTGCGGGTGAGGTAGGTGTTAACCTGTTGACCCCGGTCAGGGGACGATCTTGCGGAACACCTGGCGGGAGCCGCCCTTGGGACCGGGCTGCGCGGCCCCGGCCGGGGTGAATCCCAGCCGCTCACAGAAGACCCGGGCTCCGCTGTCGGCGGCGCCGGGATGGTCGGCGCCGAACGTCACGACCTCCACCACGCCCGGGCCCGTCGCACCCCGAACAACAGGCCGCCGAGCAGGCCCGTCTCCGGGCGCGTCCTGCGCACCGGCGACCCTGACGATCACGTCGGCGGTCCGCCGGCCGGGCGCCACCAAACGGACAGGTGTCATTCGCTCGCGGCGGCCGGCCTGGCGGCGCGCTCGGTGACCAGGCCGTAGCCGATGGCCTCGGCGGTCGTCAGCGTGCGGCAGCGCCGCGCGTCCTCGCGGATCTCCTCAGCCGGACGGCCGGTCGCCTCGGCGAGCCGGTAGAACAGCGAGTCGACCATCCGCTGCACCTGCTGCTCTCGCGCGGTGACCGCCGCCACCGTCCCGCCGAACTGCATTTTCGGCTCGGACAGCGTGAATGTCGCGTTCGGGTAGGCGGCACGGCGCGGGCACGAGGCAAGCACGCCCAGCGTGGCCCCGCCGGTCTCGCCGCTGGCGAACGCGCGCACCGGTGCCCGCACGACGTCGAGCACCCCCATCAGCGTGAGGGCCGCGGTGAGCTCGGCGCGGGCGTTCTGGAGTTCGAGGCGGATCGGGCCGTCGCCTTCGGCGTCCAGCGTGAGCAGCTGCGCCGACAGCCTGGTCGCCGCCTCGTCGTCGAGGGTGCCCGCGACCAGCACGATCCGCTGCCCCAGCAGCCGCTCGAAGAGCCTGTCCTGCCACGCGATGTGCGGATCCAGCCACACCCGGGACGGCGGCACCGGGCCTGGTGCCCCTGGCGCCCCTGGCGCCCCTGGCGCCCCGGGCACCCCGGGGGCGCCTGGCCAGCCCGGGCGCGGGAACTCGTCCGGCCGCCCAGGACCGGGTCCGCCAGGGAACGTCGCCTGGACACCCGGGCGAGCGGGCGGCGGGCTGGGGAGACGGCCCGGATCGTTCGGGATAAAGGGGGCGAGGAATCGGTGGTCAACCATGCAACTTCCAGGTGATCTCGGAGCCGACGGCAGCCGCGTACCGTTCGAGCGTGGAGGCGCGGACGTCGGTCGCGCCGGACTCCAGGCGCGCGACCGCCGACTGGGAGGTGCCCATCCGCGCGGCGACCTGGGTCTGCGACAGGCCGGCCGCCTGGCGCTGGGCCACCAGGT
>JASHPP010000290.1 GCA_030038035.1 Trebonia sp. | reverse complement strand
CAGCCCGCTAGCCGGCCCCGAACCGCCTGATGGTCCCGAACCGCCTGCTGACCCCGAACTGCCGGACACCGCCGAGCCGGGTGATGCCACCGAGGCGCCGCGGCCCGGGCCGCCAGAGCCGCCTGAGCCGACGGCACCGCCCCACGCGGACGAGCCGCCCGCCCGCATCGGGCCCGCGGCGGCGCCGGTGCTCCCTGACGAGGCGCTGGTCACGGCGGAGCCGATGCCCGACGCCCGTGAGCCGCCGATGGCGGCGGACGTCAGGCGGCCCGGCCGTGACTCGTCGAACCCCGCCGCGATGACCGTCACCCGCACCTCGTCGCCGAGCGCGTCGTCGATCACGGCGCCGAAGATGATGTTCGCGTCCACCGCCGCCGAGTTGGAGACCAGCTGCGCGGCCTCGTTGATCTCGAACAGGCCGAGGTCGGACCCGCCCTGAATGGACAGCAGCACACCGTGCGCGCCGTCGATCGACGCCTCGAGCAGGGGGGACGAGATCGCCATTTCCGCCGCGGCGACCGCCCGGTCGTCGCCGCGCGACGAGCCGATGCCCATCAGCGCGGACCCGGCGCCGGACATGACGGACTTCACGTCCGCGAAGTCGAGGTTGATCAGGCCTGGCGTGGTGATCAAGTCGGTGATGCCCTGGACGCCGGACAGCAGCACCTGGTCGGCCTGCTTGAACGCGTCGAGCACGCTGACGTGCCGGTCGGAGATAGACAGCAGCCGGTCGTTCGGTATGACGATGAGCGTGTCGACCTCGCTGCGCAGGCGCTCGATCCCTGTTTCCGCCTGGACGGCCCGCCGCTTGCCCTCGAACCCGAACGGCCGGGTCACCACCCCGATGGTCAGCGCGCCGAGCGAGCGGGCGACGTTCGCGACCACGGGAGCGCCGCCTGTGCCGGTGCCGCCGCCCTCGCCCGCGGTCACGAAGACCATGTCGGCGCCCTTGAGCACCTCCTCGATCTCCTCGCGGTGGTCTTCTGCGGCCTTGGTGCCGACATCCGGGTTCGCCCCGGCGCCGAGCCCGCGGGTCAGTTCCCTGCCGACGTCGAGCTTGACGTCGGCATCGCTCATCAGGAGGGCCTGCGCGTCGGTATTAATCGCGATGAACTCGACGCCCTTGAGTCCCTCTTCGATCATGCGATTGACAGCGTTAACGCCGCCCCCGCCGATTCCGACGACCTTGATGACCGCCAGATAGTTCTGCGGTGCTGCCACGAGGAGGGTACCTTTCCGCTCGTTTTTACCTCTTCCAGGTCCAGCGCCATTGCCGCTGTTAACGGCGTCGGGCGCTCGCCTGGAGCTGGCCGCCTGAACTGGGGAAACCCCTGCCCTGGTGGCGAAGGCGGAATTCACCGCCAATGGCGCCGGCCAGCCGCCGTCGCGGTAATTGCGCTGCCGCTAGGCTGATGGCCACGGGTTTCACCTTCAGGTTGAGATTTAGAGTTTTGTCGTCCCTGCGATTGATACGGACAGTAGGGTGGGAAGGCAGCAGGGTCAACTAACCACGCGGAACCGCCTGGCGTGTCGTGGCCGGGTCACCTGGTCACGACCGTTCCCGGCGCGCTCACGTCGTAGTAGCTTGCGGTGCCGCGCATCAGGACAGCGAGTTCCCTGGCCTTTTCCCCGGCCCGGTCCGTGCCGCCCCAGACGACCGTCGTGGCGTCCCGCAGGTAGAGCGTCACCTGGTCCTGCGCGCCCGAGCCGCCCGAGCCGCCCGAGCCGCCGGCCGTCCCCGTCACCGCCAGCTCGGCGACCGACTTGGCCAGCCACGACGGGAGTTCGGCAAGCACGGCCGATGCCTGCGCCAGGGCCGGGTCGCCGCGCAGCGCGCCGCCAGGCAGCGAGGTCAGGAACAGCGGCAGGCCGGCCGGCGCCGATTTCGTCCAGCGGACGATGACACCGGTGGCGTCCACGAGGTCGTAGCCGCCGCCCGCCAGCCGCACCGCCACCACGGGGACGCGCTCCCTGATCGCGATCACCAGGTGGTCCGGCCAGTCCTTGGACACGGTCGCGGAGGCCACCTGCCTGATCGCCTCTACCCGCCTGGCGACTTGCGCGGTGTCGACGCGCAGCAGCGGCGTGCCGAGCGGAACGTCGGCCGCCGCCAGCACCTGCGCGGGCGTGACCAGGCGCGTTCCCGTCACGGTGATCGAGCGGACCACGAGCAGCCGCGAGCCGAGCAGCGCCCAGCCGACCCCGGCGAGGATGGCAAGCCCGGCCAGCGCGAAGAACGCCGCGCGCCAGGACACGCGGATCCGCGCCGCGCCCGCCGGCCCCGGGCCGGTCACGGGCGGTCCCTGCCGGTCCCCGACGCGGCGGCGAGCTCCCGCAGCACCAGCGGCCCGAGCCTGGTGACGTCGCCCGCCCCCATGGTCAGCACCAGGTCACCGGGCGCGGCGACCGCCGCGACCGCCCGCGGCGCGTCCTCGAAGGAGGGCACGTACCGCGCCGCCCCGCCCGGCACCGCGTCCGCGACAAGCTGGCCGGTGACCCCGGGCTCGGGGTCCTCGCGCGCCGCGTAGACGTCGAGCACCACGACCTCGTCGGC
Source organism: Trebonia sp. (assembly GCA_030038035.1). Next base: position 7,700 of record JASHPP010000290.1, on the reverse strand, counting down.
GAGGCCGAGCGCGGCGCCGAACTCACCCGCGAAGATCCGCGTCCGGCTGTACAGGTGCGGCTGGAACACCGCGACGACCCGGCCGCCTGCCGCGATCTCGCGCGCTGCCCGCAGGTCGGCGGCGAGCTCGGTCGGATGGTGCGCGTAGGTGTCGAGCACGCGGACACCGCCCGCCTCGCCCTTCGGCTCCATCCGCCTGGCGGCGCCGCGGTAGCAGGCGAGCGCGGCGGCCGCGGGCCGCGGCGCGATCCCGAGCTCCACGGCGGCGGCGAACGCGGCGGCGGCGTTCAGCGCGTTGTGCCGGCCCGGGACGCGCACGGAGATTTCCAGGTCAATTTCCCCGAACGGTCCCGGCTTGCTCCCGACCGTGAACGACGTCTGCATCCCGCGGCAGCGCGTCCGGCTCACCCGGTAGTCCGCGTCCGCCGACTCCCCGTACGTGCGGACCCGCAGCGGCAGGCCTGCGGCCCGGGCCGCCAGGTCCCGCGCTCCGGGGTCGTCGGCGCAGGTCACGAGCAGCCCGCCGGGCGCGATCCTGGCCGCGAACGAGCCGAAGGACGCCCGGTACGCCTCGGCGGTCCCGTAGTTGTCCAGGTGGTCGGCCTCGACGTTCGTGATGACCGCCGCGTCGGGGGACAGCATGAGGAACGAGCCGTCGCTCTCGTCCGCCTCGGCGACGAAGTCCTGTCCCGCCCCGTCGGCCGCCCCGGCGCCGGTGGCGGCGAGGATGCCGCCGATGACGTAGCCAGGGTCCGCGCCTGTCTCAAGCAGCACCGTGGTGATCATCGACGTCGTCGTCGTCTTGCCGTGCGTCCCCGTGACCGCGATCACCCGGCGGCCCAGCGTCAGCGACGCGAGCGCGGCGGCCCTGTGCAGGATCCTGATGCCGCGGCGCCTGGCCTCGGCCAGCTCAGGGTTGTCCTGGCGGATCGCGCTTGACACCACGAGCGTGTCCGCGTCGCCGACATGGCCGGCCGCGTGGCCGACGTGCACCCGGGCGCCCAGCGCGCCGAGCTCGAGCAGGCCCGCGGACGGGGCGGCGTCGCTGCCGGACACGGCCACGCCGCGGGCCAGCATGATCCGGGCGATCCCCGACATGCCCGCGCCCCCGATGCCCACGAAGTGCACCCGCCCGAGGTCTGCGAGCGGCACCGGTTCGCTGGGAGTCACGAGCCCCACGGGGCGACCTCCTGCGAGGTCACCGCGACTGCCGGTGCCTGCCCGTCGCCGGCGGGTGCTGGCCGCCTGAGGCGGGCTGACCGCCAGCGGGGAACTGCCTGCCCGCGGACGGGGTGAACAGGCTGCCTGGCGCGGGCGCGCCCGCCGGGCGGTCCCGGCCCCACGCCTGCTCCGGTACCGAACCGGGCTGCGCGGGCTCCCTGGTGGCCGCCTCCGCGGCGACGATGTCGATGACCGCCCTGGCCAGCCAGCGGTCCGCGTCCCGGCGGCCGAGCGCGGCCGCCGCCTCGGACATCGCGGCCACCTGGTCGATGTTGGTCAGCACGGGCAGCAGCGAGCCCATGATCCACTCAGGGGTGAGCTCGTCGTCCTCGACGAGCAGGCCGCCGCCGCGCTGCACGATCGGGAGCGCGTTGAGCCGCTGCTCGCCGTTGCCGATGGGCAGCGGGACAAAGGCGGCCGGCAGGCCGACGGCGGTGAGTTCGGCGCACGTCATCGCGCCGGCCCGGCAGAGGGCGAAGTCGGCGGCGGCGTAGGCGAGGTCCATCCTGTCGACGTACGGGACGGCCACGTAAGGCACCGCGCCGGCCGGCGGCTCCGCCTCGGCCGCGTTGCGCGGGCCGGTCACGTGCAGCACCTGCACGCCCGCGGTGCGGATCGCGCCGACGGCGCCCGCCAGCGCCAGGTTCAGCGACCGCGCGCCCTGCGAGCCGCCGAACACGAGCAGCACCGGCAGGTCCGGGCGCAGCCCGAAGTGGGCGCGGGCCTTGTCGCCGAGCGCGAACCGGTCGAGTTCGGCGATCTCCCGCCTGATCGGCAGCCCCAGGTACTGGGCGTTGCGCATCTTGGTGTCGGGGTGGCCGGTGAACACGTACGGGGTGAGCCGGGCGCCGAGCCGGTTGGCGATGCCTGGGAACGGGTTCGCCTCGTGCACGACGATCGGCACCTTGTGCCGCTTGGCCGCCAGGTACGCGGGCGTGGCGACGTACCCGCCGAAGCCGACAAGCACGTCCGCGCGCGCCCGGTCGAGGATGGCGCCCACCGCGTGCACCGCCCCGGCCAGCCGCCCGGGGACGGTGAGCAGGCTCGGCGTGACCGAACGCGGCAACGGCACCGCCGGGATGAGGGACAGCTCGTACCCGCGCAGCGGGACGAGCCGGGTCTCCAGGCCGCGCCGGGTACCGAGGCAGGTCACGTGCGTGCCGCGGTCTGCCTGGACAAGCGCGTCGGCAAGCGCGAGGGCAGGCTCGATATGACCGGCTGTCCCTCCGCCCGCTAGAACGACCCTCATTCCATGCTCCTCGCTCGTCGCGTTCTGGGGCCAAGCCAGCTTAGAACGCGGGACAGCGCGCTCGGACCACGCGCGGCCAAAGCCTGCGCGGCACCGGGTTCCCGCCGCGCGAACGACATGAGCATACCGAGCGCGACCATCGTCACGAGCACCGACGACAGTCCCTCGGACACCAGCGGGAGCGGCACGCCGGTGATCGGCAGCACGCCGATCACCGCGCCGATGTTCACCACGGCCTGCATGACGATCCAGGTCGTGATCGCGGCGGCCGCCAGCCGGCTGAACGTGTCTGTGGCGCGCCGCGCCACCCGCAGCCCGGCGTAGCCGAGGCCGCCGTACAGCGCGGTGACGCACAGCGTGCCGACCAGCCCGAATTCCTCGCCGATGACCGCGAAGATGAAGTCGCTCGTGGAGTCGGGCAGCCACCCCCACTTCTCCCTGCTGGCCCCGAGGCCGACGCCGAAGATCCCGCCGGACCCAAGCGCGTACTTGCCCTGGATGCTCTGCATGTTCTGCCCGACCGGGTTGGTGTTCGTCTGGTTCACGTACCCGAGGAGGCGCTGCATGCGGTACGGCTCCGTCACCACGAGCAGCAAGAGCACCAGCCCCATCAGGATCAGCAGCGCGGTGAAGACCCGCCCAGGGGTGCCCGCGATCCACAGCAGCGCGAGGAAGACCATCAGCAGGATGAACGTGGTGCCGAGGTCGTCGCCGACAAGCACGAGCAGGGCAAGCACCGCGGTTCCAGGCATCAGCGGCACGAGGAGGTGCCGCCAGTCGGCGAGCAGGCCCAGCTTCTCCTTGCGCGCCAGCAGGTCGGCGCCCCACACCGCGAGCGCGAGCTTGGCCAGTTCGGACGGCTGGAACTGCAGCGAGCCGATCGCGATCCACCGGGACGCGCCGTTTTGCGACACGCCGACGCCGTGGATCAGCGTCAGCGCCAGGCCGATGACCGACACCGCGAGCAGCGGGTAGGCCGCCGCGCGGAACAACCGCGGCGACGAGCGCGCCGCCAGCCACATGATCGGCAGGCCCACCGCGATGCCGAGCAGCTGCCGCTCGAAGTCGTAGTACGGCGACAGGCCGTCGGCCAGGTCCGTCACCGAGGCGGTCGACAGCACCATGACGAGGCCGAGGCCGAGCAGCAGCGTGGTGATGCCCACGATCAGGTAATACGGCGTGAGCGGCCGGCCGGCCAGCGCGCGCCAGGCGCGCAGGTGTTCCCTGAGCGCCCCGAGCGCCCCGAGCGCGCCCAGCGCGGGAGGCTCCGCGCGGCCGCTCGCGGCCACGCGGAGCCGCGGCTCCTCGTCGTCGTCAGGTCCCAGCGCGCCGACGGCGGGATCACTGACCGCGCGGACATGCATGTCCTCTAGTTTCCGCGCCGCGCGCGCGCATACCGGGCACATCCGCCGCGTGTCGCGCAACTGCGGGAGATGGGCTGGGCTGGGCAGCCGGCCCGGATCGTTCGGGAGAATGGGCTTCATGAATTTCAGCGAGCAGTCGAGGCTCGTGCACGCGGGAACCGAGCGGACGGCGGGCGCGCCGCTGGCGCCGCCGCTGCTGGCCACGAGCACGTACGTGTCACAGGGCGAGCCCGAGCCTGGCCGCGGCTACGGGCGGGAGGGCAACCCGGGCTGGGCCGCGGTCGAGGAGGCGCTTGCCGCGATCGAGGGACCGGGCGCCGCCGCCGTCACGTTCGCGTCCGGGCAGGCCGCGTCGATGGCGCTGCTGCTCGCGCTGGCGGACGGCCGGGCGGCGATCGTGTTCGCGCGGGATGGCTACTACAACACGCGGGCGCTCGCGGCCAGGCTGCGGCCGCACGGCGCCGAGCCGGTGACGGTCGACCTGCTCGACCTGGGCGCGGTCGCGCGCGCGCTTGGCCGGGGGCCGACCGTCCTGTGGGCGGAGACGCCCACCAACCCGCTGCTGCGGGTCGCCGACCTCGCCAGGCTCGGGCAGCTCGCCGCGGCGAGCGGCGCGCCGTTCGTCGTGGACAACACGGTGGCGACCGGGCTGCTGCAAAAGCCGCTCGAGTTCGGCGCGCTTGCGTCGTTGTACTCGCTGACCAAGTCGGTCTCCGGCCATTCCGACGTGCTCGGCGGCGCGGTCGTCACCAGGGACCCGGCGCTGGCCGCGGAGGTGCGCGCCTGGCGGACCGCGGGCGGCGGCGTCCCCGGGCCGTTCGAGAGCTGGCTGGTGCTGCGCGGCATCAAGACGCTGCCGCTGCGGATCGAGCGCCAGTCGGCGAACGCGCTGGCTCTCGCGCGGTTCCTGGCCGGGCACCCGCGGGTCACCGCGGTGCACTACCCGGGGACCAGCCCGGCGACGCTGGAGGTGGCGCGGCGGCAGATGGCGGCGGGGTTCGGGCCGCTGCTGTCGTTCGAGCTCGCCGGCACCGCGGCGGACGCCGACGCCGTGGTCGGCGCGTCGCGGCTGGTGGTGCCCGCCACGAGCTTCGGCGGCGTGGAGTCAACGTGGGAGCGGCGGGCGCGCTGGGCCGCCGAGACGGCGCCCGGCACGCTGATCCGGCTGTCGGCGGGCGTCGAGCCGGCCGCCGACCTCATCGCCGACATCGGCGCGGCGCTGCAGGCGTGACTTCCTGACTTCCTGGCTTCCTGACTTGCGGCGGGCCCGGTTTGGCGGCGGGGCGCCCAGCGCCAAGCCTATTGGCGGCGGGGCCCACGCCACCAATGACGGAGCGGTCGCGGGCTCCCCGGGGAGCGGGCTACGTGTAGACGTAGAAGATGCCAAGGCCGAGGGCGACGAACATCCCTGCGATCAGCCAGAAGCGCACCACGATCGTGGTTTCCGCCCAGCCCGCCAGCTCGAAATGGTGCTGCAGCGGCGCCATCCGGAACACCCGTTTGTGCGTCAGCTTGTACGAGCCGACCTGGATCGCCACCGACAGCGTGATGATCACGAACAGCCCGCCGAGCAGGAGCAGCAGCAGTTCGGTCCTCGTGACGATCGCCAGCCCGGCCAGCGCGCCGCCGAGGGCGAGCGAACCGGTGTCGCCCATGAAGATCTTGGCGGGCGGGGCGTTCCACCACAGGAAGCCGAAGCAGGCGCCCATCACCGCGGCGGCGACCACCGCCGTGTCCTGCGGGTCGCGGACGTCGTAGCACGTCGCCGCGAGCGCCACGGTGCAGTCGTTGCGCAGCTGCCAGATCCCGATGATCACGTACGCGGCCAGCACCAGGATGGCCGTGCCTGAGGCGAGGCCGTCCAGGCCATCGGTCAGGTTCACCCCGTTGGAGGTGCCGGCGACCATGATGATCACCCAGATCACGAAGAGCACGGGGCCCAGGATGATCCCGGAGTCGGTGAGGAACGAGACGTGCTCCGACGCCGGGGTGAGGTCGTAGCCGTCGGGGAAGTGCAGCGCGAGTATCGCGAAGACCGCGCCAACGATCGCCTGCCCGGTGAGCTTGGCGCCGCTGCCCAGCCCCAGGCTGCGCCGCATGAACAGCTTGATGAAGTCGTCAATGAAACCGACAAGGCCAAGGCCCGTCATCAGGAACAGCACGAGCACGCCCGAGGCGGACGGCGGGTCGTTGGTCACCCAGTGCCCTGCCGCGTAGCCGACGAGCGACGCGATGATGATGATGATGCCGCCCATCGTGGGCGTACCGCTCTTGCTCAGGTGGGCCTGCGGGCCGTCGGACCTGATCTGCTGGCCGAGCTTGCGCTTGCGCAGGACCGTGATCGTCGGGCGGGTGCCGAACAGGGCAATGACCATCGAGATTGCGCCGGACAGCAGGATGGTCTTCACAGGGAAACCTCCGCGAGCAGCCCGTCCGCGACCTCCCAGAGCCCGGCGGACTTCGAAGCCTTTACTAGTACGACGTCACCCGGGCGCAGCAGGTTGCGTAGCGCGGCGACCGCGGCAGGCGCGTCGGGCACCGCGAGCGCGGCGCCGTGCCAGCCGGCGGCGTCCCGCGCACCGTCGAGGACCGGGCGCGCTCCCGCTCCCACCGCGACCAGGCAGGCGACGCCCGCCTCGGCGGCCTGCCGCCCGGCCTCCCGGTGGCTCTGCGCGGCGATGTCGCCGAGTTCGGCCATGTAGCCGAGCACGGCGAACCCGCGGCGGCCCTTGGCGATGTGCGCCAGGGCCTCGATGGCCGCCCGCATCGAGTCCGGGTTCGCGTTGTAGGCGTCGTTCACGATCAGCACCCCATCGGAGCGCTCATGCAGCTCCATCCGCCGCTTGCTGCGGGCGGTCGCCGCGCAGAGCGCGGCGGCGATCGCGGGCGTGTCCATGCCGAGCTCGGCGGCGATGGCCGCCGCGGCGAGCGCGTTCGGCACGTGGTGGGCGCCGTGCAGCCGCAGCGTGACCGGCGCGCTGCCGCCGGGCATGACCAGCCGGAACGAAGCCCGCCCCAGCTCATCGAGCCGGATGTCGACCGCCCGGACCAAGGGGGGCAGGAACCCCGGAGCAGGTGCGCCGTCAAGACCCGGGGGAGCATGGGGGGGCAGCCACCCCGGGGCAGGTGCGCCGTCAAGGCGCAGCCGGGGGGTTCCGGGGGGTCGCCCCCCCGGGCTAGCAGGCCGCAGCCGGGGGGTTCCGGGTGGCAGGAACCCCGGAGCAGGTGCGCCGTCAAGGCGCAGCCGGGGGGTTCCGGGGGGTCGCCCCCCCGGGGCAGCATGGCGCAGCCGGGGGGTTCCGGGGGGTCGCCCCCCCGGGGCAGCAGAGAATTCCACCACCCGGGCGGCCGTCCGGCCGGCCATCGCGAGCACCCGGGGGTCGTCCGCGTTCAGTACGGCCACGCCGTCGGCGGGCAGCGCGCCGGGCAGCTCGCCCTTGGCCTTGGCCACGGCGTCCAGCGAGCCGAACTCCCCGGCGTGCGCCCGGCCCACGTTGAGCACCGCGCCGATCCGCGGCGGCGCCACCTCGCACAGCGCGGCGATGTGGCCAGGGCCGCGGGCGGACATCTCGAGCACCAGGTACCGGGTCGCGCCGTCGGCGCGCAGCACGGTCAGCGGGAGGCCGAGCTCGTTGTTGAAGGAGCCTTCAGGCGCCACGGTGGGACCGAGGCGTTCGGCGAGCTGTGCGGTGAGGTCCTTGGTCGAGGTCTTGCCCGACGACCCGGTGATGCCGATGACGGTGACCGCGGGCAGCCGGGCGAGCACCGCCCTGGCCAGCGCGGCGAGCGCGGCGGTCACGTCGGGGACGACGACCGCGGGCACGCCGGGCACCGGGCGGGCGGTCAGCGCCGCGGCCGCGCCGGCG
>JASHPP010000289.1 GCA_030038035.1 Trebonia sp. | reverse complement strand
CGCCGCCTTCCGCCAGGACCACGAGCGGTTCGCCGACGCCAGCTCCACCGACCCGATCGAAGCGCGGGCGAAGGAGAAGCACCTCAACTACGTGAAGCTGGAGGGCGAGGTCGGGATCATCGGCAACGGCGCCGGCCTGGTGATGAGCACGCTGGACGTGGTCGCGTACGCGGGCGAGGCAGTGCAGGGGGCAGGGGAGGAGGGTGGGGGCGTCCGTCCGGCGAACTTCCTCGACATCGGCGGCGGCGCGTCCGCCGAGGTGATGGCCAACGGTCTGGAGATCGTGCTGTCCGACCCGTCGGTGCGGTCGGTGTTCGTGAACGTGTTCGGCGGGATCACCTCGTGCGACGCGGTCGCCAACGGGATCGTGTCGGCGGTCGCGCTGCTGAAGGAGCGCGGCGAGGAGGTCAACCGGCCGATCGTCGTCCGGCTCGACGGCAACAAGGCGGCCGAGGGCCGGCAGATCCTGAAGGACGCGGCGCTGCCGATCGTCGAGCAGGTTGACACGATGGACGGCGCGGCGCGCCGCGCGGCCGAACTGGCCGCCGCGAAGGGAGCATGAGGTGGCGATCTTCCTGACCGAGCAGAGCCGGGTGCTGATTCAGGGCATCACTGGCTCGGAAGGCCGCAAGCACGGCGCGCGGATGCTCGCCGCGGGCACCACGGTGGTGGGCGGAACCAACCCGAGAAAGGCCGGGCAAACCGTTGAGCTGAACGGCCAGGAGGTTCCCGTCTTCGCCAGCGTGGCTGACACGATGGCGGCCACCGGGGCCGATGTTTCTGTCGTGTTCGTCCCTGCCGCCGGCACCAAGGCAGCGGTGATCGGGGCAATTGAGGCCCGGATCCCGCTGTGCATCGTGATCACCGAGGGCATCCCCGTGCACGACACGGCCGAGTTCTGGGCGCGCGCGGTCGAGGCGGGCAACGCCACGCGGCTCGTCGGCCCGAACTGCCCGGGTATCGCCTCGCCGGGCAAGTCCAACGTGGGCATCATCCCGGCCGACATCACCAGCGAGGGCATGATCGGCCTGGTGTCCAAGTCCGGCACGCTGACCTACCAGATGATGTACGAGCTGCGGGACATCGGCTTCTCCACCGCGGTGGGCATCGGCGGCGACCCGGTGATCGGCACCACGCACATCGACTGCCTGCGGGCTTTCCAGGATGACCCGGAGACGGCGGCGATCGTGATGATCGGCGAGATCGGCGGGGACGCCGAGGAGCGGGCCGCGGCGTTCATCGAGCAGAACGTCACCAAGCCGGTCGTCGGCTACGTGGCCGGGTTCACCGCGCCTGAAGGCAAGACGATGGGGCACGCGGGCGCGATCATCTCGGGTTCCTCGGGCACCGCCCAGGCGAAGAAGGAGGCGCTTGAGAAGGCCGGCGTGCGCGTCGGCAAGACCCCCAGCGAGACGGCCGCGCTGATCCGCGAGGTGGTGCGCTCGGCCTAGCACCGCTCCCCCGCGCCGGTTACCTGGGCGCCGGATCGGGGTATTGCTGCCGGGGGGATTGGCAAGCAGCCGCACGTCCGCGACGCTGTCCGGCCGCGAGCGGCGACGGGGGAAGGGCAGACGATGAGCGGTCAATTCCGGCGTGCCCGCTGGCTGCTGGCAGGGGCGGCAGTGGCGGTCGCGGGCCTGCTGGCCACGGTCCTGCCGGCGGCGGCGGCGACCGGAGCGCGGACGGCGGCTCTGGGCGGGCCGGCGGTGCCGGTGCTGAACTGGCAGCCCTGCCCCGGCGAGGCCGGCTTCGAATGCGCGACCGCGCAGGTGCCGCTTGACTACCAGCAGCCGCACGGGCAGCTGATCACGCTCGCCGTGATCATGCACCCGGCGACCGATCCTTCCCGCCGGATCGGGTCGCTGTTCTATAACCCGGGTGGCCCGGCTGATGCCGGGACCACCGCCCTGCCGGTGGAGTACCCGCTGTTCCCTGCCGCGGTGCGGCAGCGGTTCGACATCATCAGCTGGGACCCGCGCGGCGTCGGCAACAGCACCGCGGTGCAATGCTTCCCCAGCCAGGCGGCCGAGGCTGATTTCTTCACCGACCTGCCCGCCGGGTTCCCTGTCGGGCCAGCCCAGCAGGCCACCTGGATCTCGCTGTTCACGCAGTTCGCCCAGCGCTGCGAGCAGGACAACGCCGCGCTGCTCGCGCACATCTCCACCGCCGACACGGCGCGTGACCTGGACCTGCTCCGCCAGGCGGTCGGCGACCCGGTGCTGAACTACCTCGGTGTCTCCTACGGCACCTACCTGGGCGCCACCTACGCCAACCTGTTCCCGAGCAAGGTCGGCGCGATGGTGCTTGACGGCAACGTCGATCCCATCGGCTGGACCACACCCAGGCAGGCAGACGGCATCCCGCTCAGCACCTCCCTGCGGATAAGGACCGAGCTCGGCGCGGCGGCGACCATGGGGCAGTTCCTGAGCCTGTGCGGGCAAGCCCCCACGACCGACTGCGCGTTCTCGGCCGGCACCGCCGCGGCCACCGAGGCGAAATACGCGCAGCTGCTTGACTACCTGCGTGTCCGCCCGGTGACCACCTCGATTCCGGCCTTCGGGAAGACGACCCCGGCGGCCCCCGCGACCACGTTCACCTACGCCTTCACCGTGTCGTTCATCACCCAGATCCTGCAAGTCGTCCAGCCGGTGCCCAACCTGGCCCCCGGCTGGGCATACGGCGCGTTCGTCCTGCAGACACTGTGGAACCTCGCCCGCACCGGCGGCGGCGAGGCGAAACCGGTCCAGCCTGCCCCGCCGACGGTCGCCCTTGAGCAGGCATATGCGATCGTGTGCGCGGACAGCCCCAACCCGGAGAACCCGGCCGACTACCGGGCCGAAGCCGACCTGGCCAGCGCCCAGGTCGGCCCCGTCGCCCAGTACATAGCGTGGCAGGACGAACCGTGCTCAGGATGGCAGGCCACCGACGCCGACGGCTACTTCGGCCCGTGGAACCAGCCCACCGCCCATACCCTGCTCCTGATCGGCAACAGCTACGACCCGAACACCCCGTATCAGGACTCCCTGATCATGGCCAGCCAGCTGGCCGACGCCAGGCTGCTGACCCTGGACGGCTACGGCCACACGGCCCTGAACAACCCGAGCACTTGCATCCAGGACTACGAGGCCAGCTACTTCATCAGCGGCACGCTGCCGCCCCCGGGAACCACCTGCCAGCCGGACCAGCAGCCCTTCAGCGCCGGCAACCCCTGATCGCGCTATGCGGCGCGGCGGGGGCCTAGCGCTTCGCGGACCCAGGCGACGATCTCGCTGGTCGGCGCGCCCGGCGTGAAGATCTTCGCGACGCCCATCGCGGTCAGCGCGGCGATGTCGGCGTCCGGGATGATCCCGCCACCGAACACCACGATGTCGGCGGCGCCCGCCTCGGTCAGCAGCTCGATGACGCGGGCGAACAGCGTCATGTGGGCGCCGGAGAGCACGGACAGGCCGACCGCGTCCACGTCCTCCTGGATGGCGGCCGCCACGATCTGCTCAGGGGTCTGGTGCAGCCCGGTGTAGATGACCTCCACGCCGGCGTCGCGCAGCGCGCGCGCCACGACTTTCGCCCCGCGGTCGTGGCCGTCAAGTCCGGCCTTGGCCACGATGACGCGGATCTTGCACGATGTGTCTGCCACAGTGCCTCCCCAACCAGGGTAGCGGCGCCGCCGACGGTCAGTACACGCAGGGAATGCCGTACGGGGCGTTTGGCGCGACGGTCACGCTGCCCCCGCTGGCCCCGTTGCTGTCGGCGGGGTTGAGCTCGGTGGCAGCCGGCGACGGCGAGCTGGCCGGGGTGGCGGTGGCCGTAGCCGAGCCGATCGACGTCGGCACCGAGGTCGCGTCGGTCCCGAGCAGCACCTCGACTTGGCCGGCCGCGACCGTCGAGCTCGGGCTCGCGGTCACGCCGAGGAAGTACCCGGCGATGCGCTGCGCGCTCGCCGCGGCGCCGATGCCGTACAGCACCTCGGTCGTCGACTGCGTGGGGATGTTGCCGACCGCGCCCGCCTTGAAGCCGGCCGAGATCAGCGCCTGGGACAGGTCCGCGGCCAGGCCTGCGGTGTAGCCCCCGTTGTACACGTCCACGGCGGTGGCGCTTGGTGCCAGCGACGCGGCCTGCGTGGCCGCCTTGGCCGTGGCGGACTTGCGGGGGCTCGGCTTGGGCGCCGGCGGCGGGTAGAACGCGTTGTGCACCACCTGCTTGATGTAGCTCGTGTTCACCGTGTTCACGTCCTGGCCGTCGATGCTCGCGTACCCCGTGATCGGCAGCGTGGTGAACGTCATGTTGCTCCCCGACAGGCTCTTCATCTCGGAGAGGAAGTCCAGGATGTTCCAGCTGCGGTCGGTGATCAGGTACTGCCTGGCGATCGTGAGCAGCGAGCTCAGCTCGCCGAGGTCGGTGAGCACGCCCTGCGTCTTCAGCTTCCAGGTCACGTAGTCGATGACGGCCTGCTGGCGGTGGGTGCGGTCCAGGTCGCCGTTCGCGAGCGAGTCACGGTCCCGCACGAACGCCAGCGTCTGCGCGGCGTCCAGGTGCAGGTACTGGCTCCCGCCCTTGCTCACGTTGTACCCGTCAGCGATGGCGTTCCAGCCGGAGGCAGAGTCAGTGAGGTTCTCGCCGCCGTCCTCCGGCTTCACGCACACCTCGACACCGCCGAAGACGTTGGCGAGCTCGTAGAACCCGTCCAGGTTGAGCTCGGCGAAGTGGTTGATTGTCACGCCGGTGAGCGCCTCGACCGTCTCTATCTCCGCGAGCCGTCCCGCCTCGTTCTCCTGGTAGGCGAGCTCGTCCTGGTTCAGGTGCGAGCCGACGAGGTTGTTCGCCGCGTTGGCCATGGCGAAGCCGTACGCCTGGTCGATCTTGCCCTGGGCCCCGCCGTAGCCGTCGGTGCCGACCATGTTGACCCAGTCGTCGCGCGGGATGGAAAAGCCGACGGCCTTCTGCCCGCCGGCGAAGATGTGGATGAGGATCAGCGTGTTGGTCGCCTCGCCGCCCTGGTCCCCGATGTGCATGATGTCCTCAAGGCCCCTGGGCAGCGGGTCCCCGTTCCAGTAGTTGCGGCTCTCCAGCCCCATCAGCAGGATGTTCATCGCGCCGACCGACGGGCTGCCCGAGATCACGTTCGAGCCGCCGATGCCGTCGACCTGGCTCTTGACGTAGTAGGCGAAGCCGCTCACCACCATGACCAGCGAGGCGAGCACGCAGCCGAGCGCGTATCCGGTCTTGGCGGCGATCGCCCCGCCGTGCCCGCTGAACATCGCCATCTCCTCCGGTCTGGCTTATCACCATCGTGCGGAAGACTACCTGCTTCAGCTGAGGGAAAGCTTAGTTGTAAGGATCTCGCTTCAAGCAGTGTCGCCGCGGGTGCCCTGGGCTGGGTCTTTACCGCCCGGGACCGCCCGATATGTGACGCGCGGGGCCATCGCGCGAAACAGACGGTCATCGATTGGGGCGTTCTTAGGACTCGATGCATTAATCTCTGCAGCAATGACCACATCTCCCGGGCAGGAGCCCAGATCCGGGCCTGCGCGCGGCGGCCTCTCCCGGCCGGTGCCACGCGGGGCTGATCCCGGACGGCCAGCCGGCGCCGCAGGCGCCCCAGGCGCCCCCAGTGCCCCCGACGCCCACGGTAACGGCTCGGGGCGGGGCTCGGCCGGGTCAGGCCGGGGCGGGGCCGAGCGCGGACGCGGCGGCGACAACGGCGCTCCCTCCGGTCGGACGGCCGCGGGTAACAATGCCTACCCCTGGCGATACCCCAGGGTGTCGCAGCGCGCCAGCGGGGGCCAGGGCGGCACCGACCCGCGCTTTGCAGGTCGCAGCGGTCCCGGCCAGCCCGGGCCAGGGCCGCGCGAGCGGGGTTCCCCGGCAGGCCGGAATCCCGGCCAAGCCGGCGCCGGGCGCGGGTACCCGGGTACCGGCGGCAGCGACGGCGGGTTCGGGGCCAGGCGGCAGGGTCCGCTGCTGCGCTGGATAGGCGCGTTGCCCCCCTTGGCCGCGGTCTGCGTCGTGGCGGGCGCCGCCGTGCTCGGCGCGATCGGCACGCTGGTGACCGGCGGCGAACCGGGCCGCCTGCTCGACCTGTTCATCATCGTGGGCTGCGTCGTCGCCGCGCTCGGCATCCGGCGGCGCGCCAGCTACGTGCTGATCCCGCTGCCCGCCCTCACGTTCTTCCTCGCCGCCGTGCTGACCGGGGCCGTGCGCGATAGGAGCCTGGACACCTCGAAGGCCGCGCTGGCCGCCAGCTTCCTGCAGTGGATCGCCGATGTCTTCTTCGGGATGTGCGCCGCGACCATCCTGGTCCTGGTCATCGCAGGCGGCCGCTGGCTGGTCGCGAGGCAGTTCGTTTCCGGGCGCTTCCTGGCGTCCGCCGCCGGGTCCGGCGGCGGACGCCAGCCCGACGCCGTGCGTGCGCCGGGGCAGCGCGCCTCCCGCGAACCGCGGACTCCCAGGTACATCGACCCGTGGGGCGCCGCCGACGCGCGCGACCCCCGGCTGCCACGCGAGCGCGGCCAGCGCGGCGGGCAGCGCGATCGACGGGATTCCCGGGATCCCCAGGATCCCCAGGGCACCAGACGCCAGCGGGCTGCCCGCGATCCGCGCGACCCGTGGGCCCAGCGCTGAGCGCCATGCCCACGGCCGGTCAAGCCGGGTGCTAGAGCTTCTCCAGCGGCGCGTACCGCAGGACCAGGTGCTTGACCCCGTACTCGCCGCCGAAGTCGATCTTGGCTTCTGCCTGGTCACCGTACCCGTCCGCGGACACCACGGTGCCGAGCCCGAACTTGTCGTGTGTCACCCGGTCGCCGGGCGCGAGGACCGGAACGGCCCTGTTGCCCACGGAGGTAACCCCTGACCGCGACGCCATGCGCTCGGACGCCGGCGACGCCGCCGCGGCGGCGGCTATCGCGTCGCGCCGCCACTCGATCAGCGACGACGGGATCTCGGACAGGAACCGCGACGGCGTGTGGAACGCCGGGCGCCCCCACCAGTTCCGTGCCGCGGCGCGGGTCAGGTACAGCCGCTGCTTGGCCCGGGTGATCCCCACGTAGGCGAGCCGCCGCTCCTCCTCAAGCTCGCGCTGGCTGGTCAGCGACCGCTGGTGCGGGAACACCTCCTCCTCCATGCCGGTCAGGAACACCACGGGGAATTCCAGGCCCTTGGCGGTGTGCAGCGTCATCAGCGTCACCATGCCGCCGTGCTCCTCGCCGTCCGGTATCTCGTCCGCGTCCGCGACAAGCGCGACCCGCTCGAGGAAGTCGGCGAGCGTGCCATCCGGGGTCGCGCCGTCGAATTCGCGCGCCACCGACACCATTTCCTGCAGGTTCTCCACCCGGGTGGCGTCCTGCAGGTCTGGTGAGGTCTCCAGCGACACCTGGTAGCCGGTCCGGTCGAGCACCGCCTCCACCAGTTCGGCGACCGGGCCGCCGGCGGCGGCCTGCTCGCGCAGGTCGTCGATCAGCGCGTTGAACCCAGCGATCGCCGCCGCGGACCTGGCCGCCAGGCCCGGCACGTCGTCCGGCGTGCGCAGCGCCTCGGCGAACGAGACGCGCTCCCTGGCGGCGTAGCCGGCCACGTACTCTTCGGCCCGCTCGCCGATGCCGCGCCTGGGCACGTTGAGCACCCGGCGCAGCGACACCTCGTCCGCGGGGTTGGCGATCAGCCGCAGGTAGGCCAGCAGGTCGCGCACCTCGCGCCGCTCGTAGAACCGGACGCCGCCGACCACCCGGTACGGCAGCCCGACCCGGATGAACACTTCCTCGAACACCCGGGACTGCGCGTTCGTCCGGTAGAAGACCGCCACCTGGCCGGGGGTCGCCGCGCCCTCGTCGGTGAGCTTGTCCACCTCCTCGGCGACGAACGCCGCCTCGTCGTGCTCGCTGTCGGCGACGTAGCCGACGATCGGCGGGCCGGCGCCCGCGTCGGACCACAGGTTCTTCGGCTTGCGGCCGGGGTTGCGCGACACGACCGCGTTGGCCGCAGCCAGGATGTTCTGCGTCGACCGGTAGTTCTGCTCGAGCAGGATCACGGTCGCGTCCGGGTAGTCCTGCTCGAACTCGACGATGTTCCTGATCGTCGCGCCCCTGAAGGCGTAGATGGACTGGTCGGCGTCACCGACCACGCAGAGCTCTGAGGGAGTCACCACCTCATCGGAGTCGGGTGACGTGCCAGAGGCGGCCCGGCCCGTTCGGGATGAGAAAAGACCTGAACCACCCGAGACCAGCTCGCGGACCAGGACGTACTGGGCGTGGTTGGTGTCCTGGTACTCGTCCACGAGCACGTGCCTGAAGCGGCGCCGGTAGGCCAGCGCGACGTCCGGGAAGGCCTGCAGCAGGTTGACCGTGATCATGATCAGGTCGTCGAAGTCAAGCGCGCCGGCCGCTGCCAGGCGGCGCTGGTACTCCGCGTAGGCCTCCGCGACCGCCTTCTCCCGCGCGGTCCTGGCGCGGGAGACGAACGACTCGTAGTCGGTGAGCTCGTTCTTGGCGTTCGAGATCTGCGCCGCGACCGCCTTCGGCGGGTACTGCCTCGGGTCGAGTTCGAGCTCGCGGCAGACCAGCGTCATCAGCCGCTGCGAGTCCGCGGCGTCGTAGATCGAAAAGCTCGCCGGGTAGCCGAATCGCTTCGCCTCCCTGCGCAGGATCCGCACGCACGCGGAGTGGAACGTCATCACCCACATCGCGCGGGCGCGGCGATCGCCGACCAGGTGCGCGACCCGGGCGGCCATCTCGCCGGCCGCCTTGTTGGTGAACGTGATCGCCAGGATCTCGCCAGGCGGGACGTCCCGCTCGGCCAGCAGGTAGGCGATGCGGTGGGTCAGCACCCGCGTCTTGCCCGAGCCCGCGCCGGCCACGATGAGCAGCGGACCGCCGGCATGCACGACGGCAGCGCGCTGCTGCGGGTTGAGGCCGTCGAGAAGGGCCGACTTGGCTCCGCCAACAGGGGAATTCGACGTCGCGGTCGAGGGCATGGCTATAAGCCTAGGCGCACCGGCCGACAAAAGGCGGCGCGGCGTGGCCGGAGTGCCCGCTTTGTGGCTGCTACCTGCGGAAATCGATGACCAAATGTACCGATTTGGCCACGATCCAGTGTCGTTACGCGGTATCGTGTCCTTCTCCTACCCGAACCCGCAGGGGGTCTCATGGGATCGCGCGGTCGATCCATCCGGCTCAGAATCTCCTTCCTGGTAGCGATTCCGCTGATCACCATGCTCGGCCTGTTCGGGTATGTGGCGTACACGTCGGTGACGAACTGGCTGAACCTGGACCGGGCGCCGAACCTCATCGATGCCACCGCCGAGCCGATGACGAACTTCGTCAACCTGCTGCAAAGCGAGCGCCGCGCCGCGGTCGTGTACCTGTCGCAACCAGACGCGGCGAATCTCAGCGCCTACCAGAGCGCGGTCACGACCACGAGGAACGGCGAGGTGTCGCTCACGGCGGCGCTCAACTCGGCGGGCACCAAGGACAGCACGACCCCGCAGGAGACCGCCGGCATCGCCACGATGACCTCGGCCCTGGGCGGCCTGCCCGCGCTGCGCACCGAGGTCACCGACAGGGTGCTGACCCCGCTGAACGCGCTCGCGGCCTACACCGGCATGATCGCCGACCAGGGGGCGGTGCTGCAGGCCGAGGCGAGCAGCATCGCGGACGCGACCGCCGTCGAGCAGGGCCTCGGGCTGATCTCCGCGGTCAACACCCAGGAGGACGTGTCGGAGCAGGACGCCGTGCTGGCGGGAGCGCTCGCGAGCGGATCGCTGACCGCCGCCGACCGGGTGGCCTTCAGCCAGGCCGCGGGACGGCAGCAGGACGACACGATGCTGTACGAGGAGCTGCTCACCCCGGCCGAGCTCAAGACCTACACCACCACGATGGACTCGCTGGCGCCGGCGGCGCTGCGCAGCGACCTGGCTACCATCCAGCAGGCCGTGCCGGCCGGCGTCTCGCTGCGCGCCATGGAACGGGACGGCCTGTCTCCTTCCTCCTGGCAGGCGCTGACCACGACGTGGCTGCACGGGGCAAGCACGGCGGGCACCGTCACCGCCAGCGCGGTGCTGACCGCCAACGAGAATCCCGCCATCGACGCCAAGAGGCGGGTATGGGAGACGGGCGCGCTCGGCGCTGCCGGCCTCATCCTCACGCTGCTCGTCACGATCCTGCTCGGCCGGTCCATCAACCGCCGGCTCACCTCGCTTCGCCGCGCCGCCCTCACGCTGGCCGAAGAGCAGCTCCCGGCGGTGGTGAGCAGGCTGCGCCGCGGCGCGAGCGTGGACGTCGCGGCGGAGGCCCCGCCGCTGCGCGCGGGCAACGACGAGATCGGCCAGGTCGCGCAGGCCATCGACACGGTGCGGCAGACCGCGATCAGGTCCGCCGTGGAAGAGGCACGGCTGCGGGCGGGTCTTTACGACGTGTTCCGCAACCTGGCCAGGCGAAACCAGTCGCTGGTGCAGCGCCAGCTCACCCTGCTCGACGACATGGAACGGCAGGCCACCGATCCGGACCTGCTCCAGGACCTGTTCAAGATGGACCACCTGACCACCCGCATGCGGCGGCACGCGGAGGGCCTCATCATCTTGTCCGGTGCCCCGCCCGGCCGCGGCTGGTCCTCGCCGGTCCGGCTGATCGACGTCATGCGCGGCGCCGTCGCCGAGATCGAGGACTTCGCCAGGGTCACCGTCAGCACGCAGTCGACGGCGGCCCTGGCGGGCAGCGCGGTCACTGACGTGATCCACCTGCTCGCCGAGCTGATCGAGAACGCCACCACGCTTTCCCCGCCGTTCACGCAGGTCCGGGTCTCCGGCGAGATCGTCGGGAACGGCTTCGCCGTCGAGATCGAGGACCGCGGACTCGGGCTGGCCCCGCAGCGGATGGCCGAGCTCAACCAGCGGCTCGCCAACCCGCCGGACATCAACCCGGCCAACACCGAGCAGCTCGGCCTGTTCGTCGTGGGGCAGCTCGCCCGGCGGCACGGCATCGCGGTCACGCTCCGCCCGTCCCCGTACGGGGGGACCACCGCGGTCACGCTGATCCCGCAGCGGCTGATAGTGGCCGAAGGGCCCGCCGCGATCACCGCGGGCGGCTCCCCGGGCGTGGCGTCCCGGCCCGGCGCCGGGCCGGCCGGCGTGAACGGCGGAGCCAACGGAGCCTACGGCGGGCTGTACGGGCCGGCTGGCAACGGGTGGTCCGGCGCTCACCAGCCGTACGGTCCCGGTCCCGCGGGCGCTTACCCGGCTGCGGGAACCTACGGGCCTGCCGAGTCCCGCGGGCCCGGCGGCCCCCCTGCCGTCGACCCGGCCCGGCCCGGCATCCGCATCTCGGGCGCCGTCCGGCAGTCCGGCAACGGCAGCGCCGCGGGCGACGGCGGGCCGGCCGGCCGGCGTGCCCGGCACACCTCCGAGCTTCCCGTGGTGACCGGCGTTCCGGTTTCCCGCCCCGCGGCGTCGTCGTTCGACGTCTTCACGCCGCTGCACCGGGCCGACGCGGCGCCGTCATCCGCGCCAGAAGGCCCCCGCGCGGATGACGGGAACAACCCGGGCAGCGACGGAGGTTATGACGAGGGCAATCTAGGCGGAAGTGGCTCCGGTGACTACAAGGGACTGCCGCGCCGCGTCCGCCAGGCCAACCTCGCTCCGCAGCTCCGCTCTTCCGCGGCGGCGGGGGCCGCCCCGACCGGGCCGACGGGGGCGACGAGCGCGACGGGGGTTCCCCGGGCCACGGCGGCCTCGCTGACCGACATGCGAAACACCCTGTCCGCTATGCAGCGCGGCTGGCAGCAGGGCCGCTCACAGGCGCAACAGGACACAGAGGGCAGGGTCGATGGGGACTGATTTCCACTATCCGGTGAGCCAGCTTGACTGGCTCCTCGATGATCTTGTGCTGCGGGTCCCGCACATCCAGCGGGCAGTCTTCCTGTCGCAGGACGGGCTGGCGCTCGGCGCCTCGCGCGGGCTGGACCGGGAAGACGCCGAGCACCTGGCCGCGCTGGCCGCGGGTTTCCAGTCGCTGGCGCGCGGTGCCGGGCGGCACTTCGGCCGCGGTCAGGTGCGGCAGACGATCATCGAGATGACGTCGGGCTTCCTCTTCGTGACGGCGGCCGGGCAGGGCACCTGCCTTGCCGTCCTCACCCGGCCAGAAGCCGACGTAGGCCAGGTCGCGTACGAGATGGCAGTCCTCGTGCAGCGCACCGGCGACCACCTGACGGTCAACATGCGGACGCAATCCGCGTTAGCTGGCACTTAGGAAGAAAACGCCCATGCGCTCTGACGACGAGCGGTGGCTCGATGCCGAGGCCGGCCCTGTCGTGCGGCCTTACGCGCTGACCCAGGGCAGGACGCGGCACTCAGGGGAGGCGTTCGACCTGGTCGCGACCGTGACCGTCACCCGCGCGCGGGTGGCGGACCCGAGCGCGCTCGCACCGGAACACCTGTCGGTGCTGCAACTTGCCCGCGCGCCAACTACGGTGGTGGACATCGCCTCTGATGTCGACCTACCCCTCGGCGTGGTTCGCATCCTGCTTGCGGACCTACGCGAGCTTGGGCTTGTCGCGATCCGGGCACCTGTCCCCACGAAGGCGCAGCAAGTGGACAGGAACACGCTGAGGGAGGTCCTTCATGGCCTACGGGGGCTATGAGCAAGGCGGCGCGGCGCCGCGCAGCTATCGTGCCATCAAGATCTTGCTCGCCGGCGGGTTCGGGGTAGGCAAGACGACGCTAGTCGGCGCGGTGAGCGAGATCAGGCCCCTGCGCACCGAGGAGCCGTTGACCGAGAGCAGCGCCGGAATGGACAACACCGTCGGCGTGGAACGCAAGACGACGACGACCGTGGCGATGGACTTCGGGCGGATCACGCTGCGCGAAGACCTCGTGCTGTACCT
Organism: Trebonia sp.; assembly: GCA_030038035.1. Next base: position 20,651 of record JASHPP010000289.1, on the reverse strand, counting down.
GTTCGGCACCCCCGGGCAGGAGCGCTTCTGGTTCATGTGGGACGAGCTCGCGGTCGGCGCCCTCGGCGCCGTGGTCCTCGCGGACACCCGCCGGCTGGCCGACTGCTTCCCGGCGATCGACTACTTCGAACGGCGCGAGATCCCGTTCATCATCGCCCTCAACTGCTTTGACGGTGCCCGCAGGTATTCCGCCGAGGACGTCCGCATCGCCCTCGACCTCGACCCTGGCCTGCCGATCGTCATATGCGACGCCCGGTCCAGGGAGTCGGCCAAGGAGGTCCTCATCGCCTTGGTGGAGCACGTGCTCTCCGTGGCCGACGAGCCGGTATCCCGCTGAGTCCCTAGGCGTACCGCAGGACGGCCCACACGGCCTTGCCGTGGCCCTCGATCGGGGACCAGCCCCACACGTAGCTGAGCGCGCCGACGATCTGCAGCCCGCGACCGCTCTCCCCGGTCCAGCCAGGCGCCTGGGGTACCGGGGCTTCGTCACTGGGATCGGTGACCGCCAGCATGACCTCCCCGACCCGGCGGAGCAGGCACAGCCGCAGCGCGTACGACCCGGCGGCGACGCCCTGCGGGGCCGTCCGCAGACCATGCCTGATCGCGTTCACCACGAGCTCCGCGATGATCAGCTCGGCGTCGTCGGTCAGCTGGCCAAGCCCCCAGCAGGTGAGCAGCTCCCGGACGAACTGACGCGCGGTCCTAGCCTCCTCGGGCACCGGGTTCAGCGGCCGGCTGGTCACGGCCGGCGTCTCCCACCACGCCGAGGGCACGAGGAGTAGCTGCGGAGGGGATGCAGGCGGAGCCGGGATGCTGACCACCTCGTCGTCGTCATCATCCGGCTCGTAAGCAACCCTCAGGTGAGCCAACGCAACCGCTTTCTGCATCGTCATGGGGCTAAAAAGCCTTGCCTATCGCAGTATGTGGGGTATGCCTCGCTTGTATCGTGCCTGATATATTGTGCAAATGCAAGACCGGATGCACGTTCATTCGATGCGTGCACACGGTTTCGCGGCAAGGCAGCGTTATACAGCGGCACACGAGTGCCGTAGTTTCTCGGCGACATCATGGAGGGACGGTGGGCTCGTAGCCCCGAGTCACCCAGCCGAACCGGCTGACACGCCTTAACCCGCCCCACGCTCGGAGCCCGCCCGCCTCGGCGGGTGATCGTCTGCTCGCGATACGTGGCCATCGATCACTTACAGTGATCACAGGTGGGGGGATGTTCATATACAAGATTTACGATTCGCCACTGGAAGGAACATGAGCAACAACTACAACGGCATGCCGGCCTCGGAACTCACCGAAGTCACCTGGCAGAAGAGCCAGCACAGCAACCCCAACGGGGCGTGCGTGGAGGTAGCGCTGCTGCCAGACGGTGAGATCGCCGTGCGCAACTCCCGCTTTCCCGGCGGGCCGGCACTCATCTATACCCACGCCGAGATAGCCGCATTCCTGGCGGGGGCGAAGGACGGAGAGTTCGATCACGTACTCTCATTGACGCGATAAGCAGCGCGTCAATGAGAGGTCTTGCACCTGCATGCGATCGCAGGCAAGATTGATGACCTCGGGCATCTCTTGAATTGTCATGCACTCCTCTTTCGCGATGGCATGATCACGTGGGAGACTGACGCATGCCCCATCGCCATGACCGGGCAGTGACCGAGGAGTAGCGATGCTCTCGTCTGAGGACTCATCCTGGGACACCCCCACCGGGGCCTCCTCCTGGGAGGCCCCGCAGTCCTTGTTTGGCCCGCGCTACGCGGGTCCGACTGTGCAGCGGCTCGTGCTCGGCGGGCACTTGCGCAGGCTTCGTGAGGAGGCGTGCATCACGACGGAGCACGCCGCGGACGCCATCCGCGGCTCGCACTCCAAGATCAGCCGGATGGAGCACGGGCGCGTCGGCTTCAAAGAGCGCGACATCGCCGACCTGCTGACCCTGTACGGGGTGAAGGCCGGCGAAGAGCGCGAGGCGCTGCTCAAGCTTGCCCGCGAGGCGAACACCCCAGGGTGGTGGCAGGGCTACTCAGACACCCTGCCGCACTGGGTAGAGCCATATTTCGGCCTGGAGGCCGCCGCCTCGTTCATCCGGAACTTCGAGCTGCAGTTCGTCCCTGGCCTGCTGCAGACCGAAGGCTACGCCCGGGCGATCATGCGGCTGGGCAACGCCCTGACCGCAGAGGATGTCGAACGCCGCGTCGAGGCACGGCTCTCCCGTCAGCAGATCCTGAACCGGGAGAGCCCGCCGCGGCTGTGGGCCGTGATCGACGAGGGCGCGCTGTGCCGGCCCATGGGCGGCAGTCCTGTCATGCGGGAGCAGGTGCGCCACCTGATCGACATGAGCGACCACCCCGCGGTGACGCTGCAGGTCCTGCCGTTCACGGCGGGCGCCCACCCGGCCATGGGCGGCCCGTTCACGATCCTGCGGTTCGCCGAGCCCGACCTGCGCGATGCGGTGTACATCGAGCAGCTGACCAGCGCCCTGTACCTCGACAAGCCGACCGACGTCGACAGCTACCTCGAGGTGATGGAGCAGATCTGCCTCCAGGCCGAGCCAGCCGCCAAGACCGCGCAGTTCCTCAGCGGCGTGCTGAACAGGCTCTAGGGCCGCGAGGCCACGGCCGCCACGGATCCGGCAATCGGGCCGTTGGCGCGGCTGGCCCGATACAGCCGGGCCGTTGACGCAGCTGGCCCAATCACGAGGACACACCGCCGACGGTCCTTAACCACTACTCCCGGACCTTAACTCCCCGGCATTGCGGCTAGGACTCGTCGGGGACGAGCGTGGGGGTTGCCCTGGTCAGGGTCTGCTTGCGGAAGTACGCCGGCTTGACGATCCGCAGCCAGACCGCCGCGACAAGGCCCACGAGCGCGGAGACGAAGGCGATCGTGAAGGCCCCGCCGATGTACCAGTGCGGCCAGAACGGCATCAGCCAGGTGGTGTAGCTGTTCTCGGTCGCCACGTCCCAGTCCGCCCACAGGCTCCACCCGCCGGCGGCGTACATGATCAGGCCGCCGAGCACGGGCAGGATGCCCTGCATCCAGAGGTTGCGGGCGCTTGAGGTCAGCGTCTTGCGGTAGTACCAGGCGCAGGCGAACGCGGTCAGGCCGTAGTAGAAGGCGATGTACAGGCCGATCCCGGTCACCGCGTCGAGGATCATGTTCCCGCCCGACAGGTAGTTGAACGGGATGTACAGCGCGATCGAGATGGCGCCCATCACGATCGTCGAGACCGTAGGGGTCAGGTAGCGCGGGTGCATCCTGGCGAACGCCTTCGGGAGCGCCCCGTAGACCGCCATCGAGAGCGTGGTGCGCGCCGTGGGCAGGATCGTCGTCTGCGTCGACGCCGCCGCCGAGCTGAGCACCATCAGGATCAGCAGCTGGGCGAGGACCCGGCCGAGGCCGGAGGTCCCGAACACCGAGCTGCCGAGCACCGACAAGACGTCGAACACGTGGGCCGGGTTGGCCAGTCCGACGCCCTTGTCTCCCACGCCCGCGAACGACTGGGCGGCGAAGATCGTCAGCACGTAGGTGATCAGCAGGATGAACGTCGAGATGATCGCCGCGCGCCCTGGCGTCTTCTCCTTGTCCGCGGTCTCCTCGTTGACCGAGACCGCCGTGTCCCAGCCCCAGTAGATGAACAGCATCAGGATCAGGCCGCTGACGAATGCAGAGAAGCCCTTCTGGAAGGGGTTGAACCACGTGAGGGACGGGGTGATCGACAGGCTTGGATGATGGCCGATGCCCACCCGGACCAGCGCGACCACCGAGAGCAGCAGCAGCATGACCACCTCGATGCTCAGCAGGAACCGCTGGAGCGCCGCGGACACCTCGATGCCGCGGTAGCAGATGTAGCTCATCGCGATGATCCACGCCACGCCGACCAGCAGCACCCAGCCGCTCGTCGGGTCCCCGCCGATGCCGTGGGCGCCGAAGAGCTGGAACACGTACTGCCCGGCGATCTGCGCCAGGCTCGCCATGACCAGGATGTCCGCGGCGACGATCCCCCAGCCGCCCGCCCAGCCGATCTTGGGGCCGAACGCGCGCGTCGCCCATGTGAACGTGGTGCCGCAGTCCGGGTCGGCCTTGTTCATCTCGCTGTACCCGATCGAGGTCAGCAGCATCGGGATGAACGCGAGCAGCGCGACGATGGGCGCGCCGAGCCCGATGACCACCACGATGAGCCCCAGCGTGGCGGCCAGGCTGTAGGCCGGGGCGGTCGAGGCCACGCCCATGACGACGCTGGAGACCAGACCCAGCGCGCCGGACTTCAGTCCCTTGTCCACTTGCTCTTCGACGATGACCGGCGGTGTGCCTTCGGCGGTAGACATGCGTCACACCCCTCTCTGCGGGTCCGTGCCACGGTTTTAGCACAAAACTAGCTGAAAAACGAGTCATTCAGTTGTCTCATGGTGATAAAGCTTCGGGAAGCGGCAGTCCGCGACGATCGGCGCCCACCCCGGCCGGCTGCCCGGCCGACTGCACACATGCGGCAAACCAACTCCCACTGTGTGTACCCACCAGGCCCGCGCTCTAGTGGCGCGGCGCCCGGCAACGGGACGGCCGCGCGGGCCGGGTAGCGGCGGGCCGCGGAGGCGGGCCACCGGGCGCGCGAGGCGCCGTGAGCGCACCGGACGCGGCGGCCCGGGAACTCAGCGTGACGGCATGCCAGGACATGACGGTATCCGGACTATTTCCTATTGTTCAGATTGGCTAAGATCGTTATTATGTCTTTCCATAGGACAACAATTCATCGTTTACCGGATATACATCTAAAATCACTTGCGCTGTACGAAAGAGCTTGTTCCTTCACCTGATATTAAGCAATTAGCCCAGCTAGAGTCACCAAGAGATCAGCTTTCCGCCACCATCCGTTCCCTTGTCGCAACGCTCCATCCCAGGCAAAGTCTTGATCGGCATGTCCGCCGGCCTGTGCACCGGGACCGCACAGCACCCGTGACGGGCGCCAAAATGGAGGCAGGGGAATGCGAAAACTCACCAAGCTCTTTGCCGGCGCCGGGGCGATGCTCGCCGCCGCCGCCCTCGTGGCGAGCACGGCCACCACCGCAATGGCCGACCCGCCCAAGGGGGTTGTCCCGCGACCCATTGACATCGTGGGCGTCGGGTCGGACACCACGGCGTTCCTGCTCGACCAGATCTCGCACGACTACGACGCCAAGGTATCGGCCGCGGCCGCGCACCTGTACAGCTGGGACGCCACGCCGCCCGGCTCGACCTCGAGCGCGGCGACCAAGATCAAGCCCAAGGCCGGCTGCCCGGTGACCACCCGGCCGGACGGCTCAAGCGCCGGCGTTAAGGCGCTGGACGCGAACGAGCTCGACGGCACGACCGGGCACTACTGCATCGACTACAGCCGGTCGTCCGGCGGCCGGTCGTCAACCTCGCCGAAGCTGGGCCCTGGCGGTGTCGCGTACGTGGCGTTCGCCAAGGACGCGGTCACGTGGGCGACCCGGTCGACCAAGCACGGCGGGTCCGACGCGCCCAAGAGCCTGAGCCTTACTCAGCTTGAGGGCATCTTCAAGTGCACCACGACCAACTGGGACCAGGTGGGCGGCAAGGACGCCAAGATCACGGTGTTCCTGCCGCAGGCCGGCTCGGGAACGCTCTCGTTCTGGGAGAAGGTCATGGGCATCACCACCCTCGGTTCCTGCGTGAGCCAGAAGCCCGAGGAGAACGAGGGCACGTACGCCGGCTTCAACAGCCCGAACGCGATCTTCATCTACTCCGTCGGCGACTACGTCGCCCAGGTGTACCACTCACCCGTGTGCGGGAAGGCGCCGAAGGCCGGGCAGAACCTGTTCGGCTGCAACGTCACCGGTTACCTCCAGCTCGACGAGATCAACGGCGTCTCGCCGGTGACCTCCGCCAAGGTCCCGGTGATCAACTACTCGAAGTTCCCGTCCGAGTTCATCCGCACGCTGTACAACGTCGTGCGGTACAGCACCACGACCGCCGACCACATCCCGGCGTACCTGGAGTCCATCTTCAGCGCGGCGACCGCCAAGGTGAAGGGCTACCTGTGCACCAGCGCGGTCGCGAAGGCGGACATCGTGGACTACGGGTTCATCAACACCTCGCTGTGCGGGACGATCTCCTAGGTTCCGCAATCTGCTGAGCCCCAAGCTCAGTGGTACAGCTAAGCGGGCCCCGTGCCGTGACGGCAGGGGGCCCGCACGCTTTGGCGGAACGCGCCGCCCGAACAGCGGGCGCGTCCGGACATGCCCGCCGAAGTGTGACGGTGGCGCTGAGGATACAAATCGCATCGGTAGCTGTCCGCTTTGTCATGGTTTGTGGAAGCGAAATGTATCCTATGCCGTTAGCTCGGCCCGGTCGGCCGCCAACTTAGGACCCGAGACGCAGCTTCTCTGTCCCATTTTGTCCGGTTCTGTCCATGCCGCTTGGTTCCTATTTTGGCCGGGGAGCGTGGACAGCGCCCGTCACGAGTGTCCGCCGCCGTCCTGCAGTCGCCGTGCGCTGGCAGACCGGCACCGGGCGAAGCGCTCGGGACACGATTCGTGATATTTACAGCAAATCTAATCGGCTTGATCGGGAAATTCACCCGCCATTCATCTGGACTTTTCCCATCGTATAGCTGGATATCAGACCCTTAACCCGTTTGTCGGGAGCATCCGGGCCGGTCAACCGGGCTTGGCCGGGTAAGCGCCCGAGCGCGGGCCGGGCACAGCCGTTCCCGGCCCCAGGGACTAACTCCGGAGGAGTGGACATGCACAGGCTGAGAAAGGTGACCGCGGGCGTCGCGATCGCCGCCGCCGCGGTTCTCGTGGCCGCGGCGCCGGCATTCGCCGACCCGGTCAACGGCAGCGGGAAGGCCGTCGTGCCGAAGGCCTACGACATCGTCGGCGTCGGGTCGAACACCGACGAGGGACTGTTCGACCAGGCCTCGATCGACTACAACGCCACGATCTCTGCGGCGAAGCACACGGCCGGGACCCCCTACTTCTACAGCTGGGACGCCACCGTGCCGGGCTCGACCTCCACCGCGCCGACCACGATCAAGCCCAAGGCGGGGTGCGCGTCCACCACCCGGCCGAACGGATCGTCGGCCGGCCTCAAGGCGCTGGACGCGAACACGGTCGACGGCACCACCACCGATTACTGCATCGACTACGCGCGCACCTCAAGCGGCAGGTCGTCCACCTCGCCGAAACTGGGCCCGGGCGGCGTCGAATACGTGGCGCTGGCCGAGGACGCAGTCACCTACGCCACCAGGGACACCGGCGCCACCAAGAAGGTCCCGGCCACCTACGCGCCCAAGAGCCTGACCGCCGCGCAGCTAAAGGCCATCTTCCTGTGCACCGACACCAACTGGAAGCAGGTCGGCGGCCCCAACGAGCCGATCAAGGCGTACCTGCCCCAGGCTGAGGCCGCCACGACCACGTTCTGGCTGAAGGCGCTGGGGATTACCGAGCCCGGCAGCTGCGTGAACCAGTCCCTGGAGCAGAACCAGGGCCTGTCGAAGCAGTTCAACAGCCCCGACGCGATCTTCATCTACTCGGTCGCCGACTGGATCGCCCAGAAGTACCACTCCGCCGCCTGCGGCGCCAAGCCGACCAAGACCCAGAACGAGTTCGGCTGCAACCAGATCGGCTACCTGGGCCTGGACAAGATCGACGGTGTCTCCCCGGTCACCACCGCCAAGGTGCCGACGATCAACACGGCCTTCAAGAGCACCGGCTTCACCCGGACGATCTATGACATCGTCCGCTACTCGGCCACGACCCCCGACCACATCCCGGCATACCTGGAGCGGTTCTTCGCCGGCGCGCACGCCAAGGTGAAGGGCTACCTGTGCGCGAGCCCCACGGCGGCCGCCGCGATCAAGGACTACGGGTTCCTCACGATCTCGACCTGCGGAGTCGGTTCCTGAGCGGCCGAAGGCATTAACGCGAAAAGACTGTGCCCCCCGCCGCCCGCGGGGGGCACAGTTGCGCATAGAGTGATGTACGCCTATGAAGATCGTATAAATAGGGATTGTTCACGCTTTGTTCATCTTCTGGTCAATAAATATACACCGCCGCGCATCACGCTTGACCAGCCCGTCAGGAAACATGGACAAACGGTGGCAATGTAAGGAAGGAGCGGGGGGATATCGGCATGCCCTCTGAGGGACCTACACCGATGATCCCGGCGGTCCCAGAAGACAGCCCGCGGGTCATCGTGGCGCGGCCGTCCACGGGCGACAAGATCTTTCGCGGCATACTGCGCGCGTGCGGGCTGTCTGTCTTCGTGATCACCGGGCTGATCCTGGTGTTCCTGATCATCCGCGCCCTCAAGGCCTTCAAGTTCATGGGCTTCGGGTTCCTGACCACGCAGTCCTGGATAGTCGGCAGCCCCCAGCACTTCGGCATCGCCGCGATCCTGCCGTTCGGCGTGCTGATCGCGCTGATCGCGATGGTCATCGCCGTACCGATCGGGGTCGGCGTCGCCCTGTACATCTCGGAGTACGCCCCGCGGCGGCTGCAGCGGCCGCTGATCTCGGTGGTCGACCTGATGGCCGCGATCCCGAGCATCATCTACGGGCTGTGGGGGCTGCTGTTCCTCGAGCCGCGGATCCTCGGCTTCGAGAGCTGGCTCGGGCGGCACGTGGGCTGGGTCCCCGTCTTCAGCTTCCAGCTCTCCCCCTCGCTGTCGTCGAACTACGCCAACTCCACCTTCATCGCAGGCGTGGTGGTCTCGCTGATGGTCATCCCAATCATCACGTCGCTGTCCAGGCAGGTGTTCTCGCAGGCCCCGCAGGGCGAGCGGGAGGGCGCGTACGCGCTCGGCTCGACCCGCTGGGGGATGATCCGCTCGGTCGTGCTGCCGTTCGGCCGGGGCGGTGTGATCGGGGCGACCATGCTGGGCCTGGGGCGGGCGCTCGGCGAAACGATCGCGGTCACGCTGATCATCGTGCCGGCCTTCCACTTCAACTACCACGTGCTGGAGTCCGGCGGCAACTCGATCGCGGCCACGATCGCGCTTGACTTCTCCTCGTTCCCCGACGCCGGTTCCATGGGGCTGTCCGCCCTGATGGCCGCCGGGCTCGTGCTCTTCGCGATGACCCTGATCGTCAACATGCTGGGCGCGGTCGTGATCGGCCGCTCCCGGTCCGGAATTTCGACTGGCTAGGTGATGGCTACCGAGACGACCACAGCGCAGGGGGCGGCGACCGAACCCCCCGGCCCCGATGTGCCGCTGCGGATCCGCCGGACATCGGCGGAAGGCACGCTCACCGTGCTCGGCAGCGCCGGCGCCGCCCTCGCGCTTGACTGGGTGCTGTACGAGCGGGTGCTGCCGTTCACCGGGGTGCTGGGCTTCTGGGTGTGCTGGTACGTGCTGTTCCTCGTGCTGTACGGTGCACTGGCCGCCCTGCAGTGGGACCGGATGTCGGTCAGGGACAGGGTCGTGCAGGTAACCCTGACCACGGTCGGCGTGCTCGCCACCGCCATCGTGGTCGACCAGGTCGGCTACACGCTCGTCCGCGGCTTCACCGCGGTCAAGAACCTGTCGTTCTTCACCCAGTCGATGGCGGACGAGGGGCCGCTCAGCGCGCAGGACGTCGGCGGCGTGGGGCATGCGCTGGTGGGCACCGTCGAGCAGATCGGGCTGGCGACGGTGTTCGCGGTCCCGCTCGGCATCATGGCGGCGGTGTTCCTCTCCGAGATCGGCGGGCGGGCGGCCCGTCCCGTGCGCACGCTTGTCGACGCGATGACCGCGCTGCCCGACATCATCTCCGGCCTGTTCGTGCTTGCCTTCGTCGTCCTCACGCTCGGCGTACCGAAGTGCGGCTTCGCCGCCGCCCTCGCGCTGGCCATCACCATGCTGCCGATCGTGACCAGGGCGTCGGAGGCCATGCTGCGCATCGTCCCGGGAACGCTGCGGGAGGCGTCGTACGCGCTGGGCGGCAGCCAGTGGCGCACGGTGCTGAACGTCGTCCTGCCGACCGCCAGGTCCGGCCTGTCCACCGCGGTCGTGCTGGCCATGGCCCGGGGCATCGGCGAGACCGCGCCTGTGCTGCTCGTGGCCGGCTACGCGCGCGGCTTCAACTACAACCCGTTCGCCAACTGGCAGACCAGCCTGCCGCTCTACATCTATTACGAGATCCAGCTTCCCGAGGTGACGGAGAAGATCCGCGCCTTCGGCGGCGGCTTCGCGCTCGTGATCCTCGTGCTCATCCTGTTCGCGATCGCCCGCCGGATCGGCGGCGCGGCGCCGGGCGAGCTGAGCAGGCGGCAGCGTCGCCAGATCGAACGGGAAATGGCGCGCGCGCGCGTCGCGGCGGAAAGGATGAGATCATGAGACGGCTGCTGGCCCTCGGGGTTGCCGCCGGCCTGGCGATCATCGTCGCGGCACCGGGCGCGGCGCTGGCAGCGGGCAGCCCGTCGCCTTCCCCCTCCCCGACGGCCACATCGTCCGCTTCCCCCTCCCCGACACCCACGCCAACCTCGTCGGCAACGGCAACCCCGTCGCCAACCCCGTCGCCCTCTCCGACTCCGACCAAGACCAAGACCCCGCCGAAAAAGCCGCCGCAGAAAAAGCCCGCGAAGAAGCCGGCGCCTAAGGCGCCCGGCCCCGACGGCGTCACCGTGACCGGGCCGCACATGTACATCCCTGGCTCGAAGGACTCGCACTACAAGGACGCGAGCACCGTGACCGTCAGCCAGACCAGGAACCTGGTCAACCAGATGGTGCAGGTGAGCTGGACCGGGTTCACGCCGAGCAGCGTGCCGACCTACGACCAGACCTCCACCGACTACCCGGTCATGGTCGCGCAGTGCCAGGGTACCGACCCGACCAGCCCCAACCAGTGCTACGACGCGACCAACGGCGGCGTGCCCGCGTCCTTCGGCGCGGACGGGCCGGGCAACACGGCCTACGCCACGACCACCGCGGCCGGCGCGGGCGAGACGGACATCCTGCTGTTCACCGAGGTGCAGAACCAGTGGCTCGGCTGCGACCCGGCCCATCCCTGCTCGCTCGTCATCGTGCCGAGCCAGGGCGGCAACAGCCTCACCGACGCCAAGCCCGTCTGCGGCGACCACACCCAGGACAGCCAGGCCATGGACCTCGGGCAGTACGCGTTCACCTCGATAACGAGCCCGGCGTACACGCCGAACGGGCTCTGCTCGTGGGAGAAGCGGATCGTCGTCCCGCTGTACTTCGCGCCGACGCCGGACGGCTGCCCGCTGCGGAACGCGGACTTCACCGCCGGCGGCTCGCCGATGCTCGCCGACGCGATGGAGCAGTGGCAGTCCGGGTTCTGCTTCGACTCCGACTCGGTCGAGATCCAGTACAACGCCTCGATCAACGAGAGCGAGGCCCGCGAGGCCTTCGCGACGGGCCTGGATGACGTCGCGTTCACGACCGAGCCGATCACCGGGCCGACCGACCATCCCTACACCTACGCGCCGGTCGCCGTGTCCGCGGCCTCGGTCGTGTACTGGGTGGACAACCAGGACACAGGCCAGCCGATCACGGGCATCAAGCTGGATCCGCGGCTGGTCGCCAAGCTGCTCACGACCTCCTACGCTTTCACCAACGACGCGTGCCCAGGATCGGCGAGCGGCCCGTTCGGCTGCGACAACGCGGTCGACGGCAACCCGGTGAACCTGTACGCGGACCCGGAGTTCCAGCAGCTGAATCCGGGGGTCTCGCAGCTCGCGTCGCAGCCGTCCGGGTACGAGATCCCCTTGGTGGTCTCCGGCGACAGCGACATGACCTGGACGGTCACGAGCTGGATCGCCGCCAACAAGGCCGCGGCCGAATTCCTCGCCGGGCAGTTCGACCCGTGGGGGATGCACGTCAACACCTACTACCTGGGGCTGCGGTACCCGACGCAGGCGTTCTTGCCGATGGACCCGTACCTGCCGGTGTCCACGCAGTACAGCCCGGTCTATCCGCTGGCCACGGTGAGCGAGGACCAGGCCCTGAACCAGCCGCCCGGCACGATGGACACCAGGGACCCCACCACCGGCAACTTCGACACGCTGTCGCCTGAGATCCCCGGCGACCGGGACCTGTGGGCGGTCGACGACGAGGCGGACGCCGCCCGGTTCCTGTTCCCGACGGCGGCGCTCGAGAACCCGGCAGGCAAGTACGTCCAGCCGACGATGGCGTCGATGGCCGCCGCGGTCAAGGACATGACCAAGACGTCGGCCGGCACGCTGACGGTCAACGAGGACAGCAAGGACCCGGCGGAATACCCGCTGACGATGGTGATCTACGCGGTCGTGCCGACCGGCGGGATCTCCAAGACCAAGGCCGCCAAGATCGCCGCGTTCCTCGACGACGTGGCCACCCAGGGCCAGGTGTCCGGCAGCGCCCCCGGCGAGCTCGCCCCTGGCTACCTGCCGCTGCCTGCGTCGCTGCGCGCGCAGACGCTCAAGGCCGCCTACGATGTGCTGCACCAGACGGGCAACCCCAAGCCGGCCCCGTCGACGTCGCCTTCGCCCAAGCCGTCGCCGACGAAGCCGGCGACGCCCAAGCCGTCGAGCACCGCCAGCGCCCACTCGGTCGCGGTCTCGTTCAGCAGCGCGGACGGCACCGGGATGTCCTGGGTCGTGCTCGCGCTGCTCCTCGCCGGGGTGGTGTTCCTCGTCGCAGGGCCGGCCGCCCTGATCATCGGCAGCCCGGGAGCGCGCGCCGCGCTCGGCGCAGGCGCCCGCCGCATCGGGCGGCCGGGCAACCGCACGGGCGGCCGGTCCGGCCGCGGCATGACAGTCCGCCTTAAACCCATCGGCAGCAGCAGGCCCAGACCGGGCCCGTCCCGTCCCCCACGGCGGAGGAACTCATGATCAGGTATCCGGCCCGCCGGGGCCCAGTACTGGCGGGCATCACCGTCCTGGTCGCGGCCGTGGCCGTGCTGGGCAGGGCCGCCCCCGCGGAAGCAGGCAGCTACACGACGATCTCCGGCTCCGGGTCGTCCTGGGCCTCGGTGGCGATCGACCAGTGGGCCGAGGACGTGGAGCCCGACGGGCTGACCGTCAACTTCAACCCGGATGGATCGGCCGCCGGCCGGGGCGACTACATGCAGGGCAGCCAGGTCGACTTCGCGGCCTCGGACCCGCCGTTCCGCAACGGCGAGGACGAACTCGCCGGCACCGGCGCGGAGGTCCCCGAGTGGGGTTATTCCTACGTGCCCGACGTCGGCGGCGGCACGGCCTTCATGTACAACCTCGTCGTCGGCGGCCATCAGATCACCAACCTGCGGCTGTCCGGCCAGACGCTCATGGAGATCTTCACCGGCCAGATCACCAACTGGGACGCCCCGCAGATCACCAAGGACTACGGCACGCAGCTGCCCAACATCCCGATCACCCCGGTGATCCGCTCCGACGGGTCCGGCGCGAGCTACTTCTTCACCCGGTGGATGGCGCACGAGTTCCCGCAGCAGTGGAACGCGTTCTGCGAGAAGGTCCACCCGGGCATCAAGCTGCCCTGCCCGCAGACGGAGTTCTACCCGCAGTTCGGGGACGCCAAGGCGGAGAACGGCTCCAACAACGTGGCCACGTACATCACCTCGAGCTACGGCCTGGGCTCGATCGGCTACGACGAGTACGCCTACGCGCTGAACGCGCACTGGCCGGTCGTCTACCTGGAGAACCCGGCCGGCTACTACGTGCTCCCGTCGGCGTCCAACGTCGCCGTGGCGCTCACCCAGGCCCAGATCAACGAGGACCCGGCCAGCCCCAACTTCCTGCAGCAGAACCTGAACAACGTCTACACCTACACCGACCCGCGCAGCTACCCGCTGTCCAGCTACAGCTACCTGATCGTGCCGCGAGTAGGGAGCAAGATCCCGCCGATATTCACCGACGCGGACGGCGCGTCGCTGAGCACGTTCATCAACTTCTACCTGTGCGCCGGGCAGAAACAGGCGGCCGCGCTCGGCTACTCCCCGCTGCCGGTCAACCTCGTCAGCGGCGCCTTCCTGCAGGTCAACAAGATCCCGGGAACCGTGGGAGCGCCGAACATCGACCAGTACGCCTCCTGCGAGAACCCGACGTTCATCAACGGCAAGAACATCCTGCTGACGACCGCCCAGCAGCCGTACTCATGCCAGAAGGCCGGCGTGCCGCTCGCCGAGTGGGACAGCTGCACGGCCGACGGAGTCCCGGCCACCGGCTCGAGCAACGGCACCGTCAACGTGACGAGCAAGACCAGCCCCGGGGGCGCCGGGAGCGGGAGCACGGGCGCCGGGAGCACCGGCGCGGGGAGCACGGGCAGCGGTAGTACCGGATCCGGGAGCACGGGCGCCGGCAGCACGGGCACGGGCGGCTCGACCGTGGCCACGAACACCGACATCACCGGCTCGGTGATCAACCTCCCGGGCAGCGGGGCGGACCGCATCCTGCTCGCCGTGGTCACCGCGCTCGGCGTGGCCGTGGCGGTCGCGGCGCCGCCGTCGGTGGCCGCTTACCTGCGCCGCAGGCGGACCGGCGCGCGGTGACCACCGAGGCCGTCAAGGCACCGGGCACAGTGGCGCCGCAGGCGCCTCCGGGCCAGCCGGAGGAAGGGGGGAGCAAGCCGCGCCCCCCTGGCGGCGCCCTCCGCTCCGCGGGGGTGACGCTGACCCTGCTGGCGGTGGTGATCCTCGGCTTCGTCGGTTTCCTGTACTTCCTGTCAGGAGTGCAGGAGGCCAGGGCGCAGACCACGCTGTACGCGGAACTGCAGTCCCAGCTGGGCCAGGCGACCGCGCCGACCGGCCCGACCACGGCGGGCGCCCCGGTCGCGCTGCTCGACATCCCGGCCATCGGCATCTCGAACATGGTCGTCGTGGAGGGCACCAGCCCGGAGAACCTGACGCTCGGCCCGGGCCACCTGCGGGACACCCCGCTGCCCGGGCAGGGCGGGATCTCGGTGATCTTCGGACGGCGGGCGACGTACGGCGCCCCGTTCAGCGACGTTCCGCTGCTGCGGCCGGGCGACCTGATCACGACGATCGCCAGCGAGGGCCAGGCCCGCTATGAGGTGATCGCGGTGTCCGACAGCAGCAAGCCGGTCCCGTTCACCGATTACCCGAACCAGCTCCTGCTGGTCACCGGCGACTCGCGGATCGCGCCGGCACACTACATCGAGGTCGAGGCGAAGCTGCTCACCACCCCGCAGGCGGAGCCTGGCGGCCTGCCGGCGATCGGCGCCTCCGAGGTCGCGCTCGGCCGCGACTTCTACGCGCTGATCCCGTCGATGGCCTGGGCGATCGCGCTGGCGGCAGCGGCGCTTGCCGGCAGCCTCGCCGCGGCCCGCTGGGCCCGCTGGCCCGCCTGGCTGGTCACGGTCCCCGTCGTGCTCGCGATCCTCTGGAACCTGTACGAGAGCCTGTCCGCCCTCCTCCCCAACCTGTACTGAGGCCCCAGATGACTGAAATCGCATTCCCGCACACGCAGCCGCTGGATTCCCCCCTGGTCGGGCTCGAGGCGCGCAGGGTCTCCGCCTGGTTCGGCAGGCACAAGGTCCTGCAGCAGGTGTCGCTTGAGATGGCACCAGGCACGGTGACGGCGCTGATCGGCCCGTCCGGCTGCGGCAAGTCGACGTTCCTGCGGATCCTCAACCGGATGCACGAGATGATCCCGGGCGCGGCGCTGTCCGGCGAGGTCCTGCTGGCCGGGCAGGACATCTACCACCCGAGCCAGCGGCCGCAGCAGGTCCGCCGCCGGATCGGCATGGTGTTCCAGAAGCCCAACCCGTTCCCCACGATGTCGATCTACGACAACGTGGTCGCGGGCCTCAAGCTGGCCGGCATCAGGGTCCGCGACAAGGACTCGCTCGTCGAGTCCTGCCTGCTCCGGGCGGGCCTGTGGGACGAGGTCAGGCGCCGCCTGTCCACCCCTGGCGGGTCGCTGTCCGGCGGGCAGCAGCAGCGGCTGTGCATCGCCAGGTCGCTGGCCGTCTCCCCGGACGTGCTGCTGATGGACGAGCCGTGCTCCGCGCTCGACCCGACCTCAACGCGCCGCGTCGAGGAGACGATCGCCGAGGTCTCCTCCCAGGTCACGATCGTGATCGTCACCCACAACATGCAGCAGGCCCAGCGCGTGTCGCACTACTGCGCGTTCTTCCTGGCCGCCGAGGGCACCCCCGGCGGCATCGTCGAGGCCGGCCCGACCGAGCAGGTATTCGAGGACCCGCAGGACCCGCGCACCGCCGACTACGTGCACGGCCGCTTCGGCTGATCGCCCATAGTCAGCCAGAACGAGCCGGGCCGGCTGCCCGGCGCAAGCCTGGCGCGGAAAACTGGCCTGCCGGGCTGGCGATCGCCATCGCGGCCGTGGACGCGCTGCCGTGGAGCGGGGCGGACCCGCAGCTCCTCGACGAGCTCGGCTCGCGCGGCTGGCCGACGGGCGCACTGTGATCCGGTGCCGCTGATCATCCTGGAGGCCCTCCCGGCCGACGGCTGGGAGTCAGGCTGGACGCCGCACGCCATCGCCGACACCGAAGAGCTGATCTGGGCTGCCCGCCTGCTCGGCCTCCCGCCGCCGGAGTCCGCGGGCGGGGACACGCGGCGGCAGTTGCCATGGCCGCGGCAGACGGCCGGGATCGTTCGGGATAAGTAGGCAACGATTGCTCCCATAGGCGTTTCACCAGCGCAAACGCTGGACGACACGCCGGATGTCAGCCAAAAGTCAGCGGCCGATTCTGTGGGATAATGGAAGTAGGAGAAGCCACTAAGGCTAGCTGACAGGGGAGCAGTGACAGGAGCCTACAGTGGCGATCATCAAGGGCAAGAACCCCCGCAAGCCTTACACAGTCCGCTACCGTGACGTGGCCCATAAGCAGCGTGAGAAGTCGTTCACCACGCGCAAGGAAGCCGAAGCCTTCCAATTCGACCAAGAGCATGACAAGCGCTATAAGGGTCGGGACATCGACCTGACGGCGGCCATGGGACCGTTTAATGATGCTGCCGAGACGTGGCTGAACGCGCAGCCATGGCGCAACGATCACACCAAGGCTGACTACATGTCTGTCTATCGGAAGTGGGTTAAGCCAGCCTACGCGGGGCGTACGGTGCGCGAGGCCGCCACCATGCCGGACATCGCCCGCGAGCTGGTCAACCTGGCGATGATCGACTTGAACAACGTCTCGCGCTCCAAGGCGCGCGCAATCGTCGTCAACACCCTGGACACGCTTGTGGAGAACGGGACGCTTGAGGGTCACCGCGTGGCCGGGATCAAGCTAGCCCAGAAGACAGTGACCGAAGAGGACTCCGAGGACGGCGGGTTCGTATTCATCACCGATGAGCAAGCCGAGTTCCTGGCGGGGCGTATCGGTATCGCGGTCTGGCTCCAACGGTGCATGGGCCTCCGGATAGGCGAGGCACTCGGAATCGAGAAGAGTGACTTTATCCAGGGCGGCAAGATGCTGCGGCTGAAGTGGCAGGCATCACGCGACGGCCGGAAGCGCGTTCCCCTCAAGAAGCGCCAGAGAGGACAGTTCCGCGATGTCCCCGTGCCGGAGTTCATCTGGGACATGGTTAAGGGGATGCCGGAGGGTCCGCTAATGCCAGGCAAGTCTACCAAGTACGCGCCATACGGGAACGTTGCGGATCGGTTCGCGCGTGCATGTAAGGCACTTGGCATCGCGGGGTTCACGACACACAGCCTCCGGCATCAGTTTGCGTCCGAGTGCCTAGAGTCGGGGATGAACATCGTTGACCTGTCAGCGGTCCTCGGTCACGCGGACCCGTCCATCACGCTTAAGACGTACGTTCATGCGATGCCGGATAGCCAGGAGAGGACTCGCGCGATGATGAACGCGCGATGGGCGGCCCCGGCTTTGATGGCCGCGTAGAATCGATTCTGCGGCACGTAGAGAGGCCGGGTAGAGGAAATACCCTCCCGGCCTTTGCGTGTCTCTGCGTGGCTCCTAGAGCCGTCTAGACGGCCTTCTGTGTCTCCACCCAATTCCACAAGTCACGTTCCCGTATGCGGAGTTCCCGGCCGACCTTGAAGGCCGGAATCTTCCAATCCCTCCAATGATCCCGCAGCCGTCTTACGGGAACGTCTAGCAGTTCTGCGGCATGGGGCAGGGATAGGAGACGGTTGGAACCCCCCGCGGTCAATCTTTTTCCCATTGTTCAATGTGGCCTGCTGGCACGTACTTCTCAGTAATTCTTCTGGCAAGCTCCGCGAACGCACGAACGTCTGGATCATTGAAGAATTTACCCATGAGGAGAGCGTCACTACAGCTAGCAAACAGAGGTAGAGATGGCCCATAGACAAGCCACCATTGATCTTGCGAAGACCAGCGAGCATCCAGGCCTATGCTGCGCAGTGACTTACGGGTGTTGCTCTTAGACAAGGTGCCTCCTTAGCTCTGAAGGAACAAATGGAGTGGTCCTAAAGGCCTACTGCCGCTACTTTGACTCTAACACGGGATTACAAGATGCGCCTTTCGGCTAGTGACCTTGTTGTCTCCAATGCCTCTCGTGTCTCATGGTTTCACTCAAAGCGAACGCCGGGACGGCAGCAGCGATCACGGGATCAGTACAAGTGCGGAACGAATCAGGCGCATTCCCTCAGATGATGTAGTCCGCTGACATGCTGGGCGTCAACATCACGCATCACCCAAGAAAGGGGGAGATATGCGCGCCTTTGCTCTTGCTGCTGCCGCTCTCATAGCGGCCGGGCTAATGCTCACGGGATGCGGGGGTTCAGGGACAACTACCTTGCACGGTACATTTACCGACGTGGAACTAATGGGCGGCATGGCATTGCCCGCAACCTGCCAGACATGGGAAAACGCCGATAACCTCTCGGGGAACTACTCGTCATGGCAAGTCTTGGTGCAGGTGGACAACATTTCAGCCGGGGCAGCGACTATCCACTGGAAAGGTAAGCCGCAGCCTAATATCTCGCGCATTCAGGCCACCTGCACGGGCACATGGTCCATCACCGTGCCCACTGCACGCGTCGGGTATTCGCTGTCCCTCACGGGCGTCTCCGGTTCGACAACCGTCCCCACGAGTGACGGCGGGAACCCTGTCAACCTGAGCAGTATCGGGCCGCTTATCCCTTAACCGCCCGCGCTCTTGGAGCGCAGGGGTTTCGCCTTGAGCGAAAACTAGATGACTTGAGAGGCATTAGGGGCATTAGGCGCTAGGCCGCCTATGCGGCCCTGTAGCTCCGTGTTAAAGTCGAAGATCGCGGTTATCGGGAAAGGGCACGAGAAGGGGAGCAGATCGGAAATTGAAGGAGGTGTCTAAAGAACCCGCAATAGATGATGCCTTGACGGGCGAGATTGTGCAACGGCGTTCCTGGGCACAGCTAGTTGCCGCCGGGCGTAAGGCGGCGAGTTTCCAGTGGGAGTTGGGTGATCTTGCGTGTGAGGTGGATTGTGATTACGGTGAGCATTCGCTGGAGCGGTTCGCGGAAGAGATCGGCGTCAACTTCCATACTCTTCAGGACTACCGCACTATAGCGCAGGCATATCCGCAAAAGTCGGACCGGTCCGACAATTGGACGCTGGCTCGCGCGCTTGCCGCGCAGCCTGACCGCGCCAAGCTCGCCAAGACGATCAAAACCGTCCGCGAAGCACGCGAACTAGTCGCCGGACGCAAGCCCGGCATACAAGGACACCAGCCGCAGGCTGATAGGCCGCCAGCGTCCATCGTGGCCCCGACTGGGGGCATCACAGAGGAAAGCATGTCGACGGAAGACGCGCGGCGAACTTGGGTCGGTGCCGGTAAGGCGATCGGTGCCATGCTCTATGACTCAGTGCGAACGGACGGTCTGACCGCTGCTGAGCGTCAGGATCTTATAGACATCCTACGGATGGCAATCAGTCAGCTAGAAGGGAGATGACATGCCCGGAATGGAACTAGCGCTTCGTACGGGAAGCGAGGCTGAGCACCCTACGCTCCTCGCTGCGGCGAGGGCGGCGCTGGAGGAAGCGGTCACGCTTCCCGAGCTGACGAGTCTTGTGGATCGTGCGGAGATCATCCGTGTTGCTGCGCGGAAGGCGCAGTTGTCGGCGGAGGCTCAGAATGACTGGGCTGAGTTCAAGTTGGACGCGGAACGGCAGGCAGGAAAAGCGCTGGCGGAGATACCTAGGATGACTCCCGCCGAGAAGGGCGCCCTTGGGAGGGGAGATCCCCCTTCAACTCATCGCGACACTAAGGGGTATGCCGAGGTCATCACAGATGCCGGAATATCGCGCGAGCGCGCGGCCAGGTTCCAGCGCATCGCTTCCCTCCCTGATACCACCTACGAGGCTCACAAGGTCGAAGCGCGAGCCAAAGGTGAACTGACTGAAGCGGGCGCCCTGCGTGCCGCCAAAGCGTACAAGGCGGCGCAACAGCCGCCACCCGACCCTCCCGATATCGGCGTGTTCGCGGCGAAGCTGGCCCGCGACATGCTGCGCCGCTTCAGCCCCATATCCGATTCGATGACACAGGGATTGGAGAACTTGATCAAGTACAAGCAGCACATCCCCGACGATGACCGGGACGACCTTGCGGCGGCGCTGCGTGACATCGCACAGACAGCCGCAGACTACGCGGAACAACTGGAGACAGCTTGACATGGGCACGGCGCGGCGAGTACGCGAGCCTATTGCTGCTTTCGTGATACGTAAATGCCCCGCCTCGGCACAGTGAACACGAGGCCCTCAGCCTCAAGCGTGCGGATCGTATGCGT
>JASHPP010000288.1 GCA_030038035.1 Trebonia sp. | reverse complement strand
GACAGGCCGGCCCGCCGCACCAGGCTCACCCGCCCTACTCGCGCCGCCCGCCTCGCCCGCGCCGCCCGCCTCGCCCCCGCCGCCCGCCTCGGCCGGCGGGGGATCGTCCCGCGGCATCGAGCCTTCAGGATCGTCGTCCCTCGTGGCACGCCCCCACGCCTGCGACGAGCCGAATGGATGGCGGATCGACGCCGAGTACCTGATCGCCGCCCCGAGCCCGCCCGCGGCCAGCCCCACAGCTGCCTTGGCAGCCTCCGTGGCGACCCCGCCCAACGGCCCGCCAGGGGGCTCGGTCCGGAACGACCACCACCCGGAGTCCCTCGCGTCGGCCGTGACGCTTCCCGGCGGCGCGGTGAACCGCGCCGGGTCAGCCGCCTCGCCCACCGTGAGGCTGGTGAACTCGGCCACGTCCGGCGGGCGAGCCCCCCGCTGCCGCTCGCAGCGCAACAGGATGCCGAGCTCGGCGTCGACAACGGCGGTGACCCGGTCGCTGGTGACCGATGTCGGCCAGCCGAACAGCGACGGCCCCAGCGTCCGGCCGCGGCCTCGTCCCCGGCCTCCCCGCCAGCTCGCGTCGCGCCGCGGCACCGCCACGACGCGGACGCCGGCCCGCCCGCACAAGGCGGCCTCGCCCTCAATCGACAGTTCGTATCCGCTGAGCAGCCAGGACGGGGCGAGCAGCGAGGGGAAGGGCGGCTGAGGGCCGCCGGCGAGGCGCACCTTCGTGTCCGGCGGCAGGTCCGCGAGCCACAGCCAGATTCGCTCGCCGTCGCAGCCGCGAACATGCCGCCCGCCTGAGTTCTCCACCCGGTACCGCCTGCCCGGCGCGACGAGCAGCGTCGGCTCAGGGTCGTCACGCAAAGGCCCGGGCCCGAACGAGAACGGCGGATACGGCGGAAACCCGTGCTCCCGCCACGCCCGCCACGCCCGGCGCTCCTCCGTGACCGTGGTCACCATGAAGTCCGGGTCGTCGACGCCGCGCACCGTGCCCGACAGGGACAGCCGCGTCCAGTCCGCGCGGTGCAGCAGCGCGACGAGATCCCGCTCACCGACCATAACGATCCGCCCATCCGGGCGGCGACCGCCCGCAGCGTCTCGCCGAGCGGCGCGTCCAGGGTGGCTGCCGCCAGCGCGTCGCCGCGCGTCGCGCCCTGGTTCACGATCACCACGGGGATGCCGCGCGCCGCGGCGTGCCGCACGTACCGGTAGCCGGACATGACGGTCAGCGACGACCCGAGGACGACCAGGGACGACGCGGCCGAGACCAGGTCGTAGCAGGCCGCCACCCGGATCCCCGGCACGTTCTCGCCGAAGAAGACGACGTCCGGCTTCAGCACCCCGCCGCAGCCCTCGCAGTCCGCGATCACGAAGCCGGAGGTGTCCTGCACCGCCGCGTCCCCGTCCGGGTTGATCTCCGTGTCCCGGTCGCGCCAGGCGGGATTCGCCGCCTGCAGCCGGTCGTCGAGCGACAGCCGGGGGGTGCGCTCCCAGCACGACAGGCACACGACCCGGTGCAGGCTGCCGTGCAGTTCGGTGACGTTGCGGGCGCCCGCCGCCTGATGCAGTCCGTCCACGTTCTGCGTGATGATCCCGCGCACCAGCCCACGCCGCTCAAGCGCCGCCACCGCGCGGTGCCCGGCGTTCGGCCGCGCGGTCGCGATGTGCCGCCAGCCGAGGTGGCTGCGCGCCCAGTATCGCTGACGCGCCGCCTCACTTCCGGTGAACGTCTGGTACGTCATGGGCTCGGCGCGCCTGGCCCGCCCCGTCGCTCCCCGGTAATCGGGAATTCCGGACTCGGTCGAAAGCCCCGCTCCGGTCAGCACGACCACGCCACCGCCGCGGAACAGACCGGTCAGCAGCTCGAACGAATCCCGCTGCCCGGCCGGACTCTGCGTCCCGGCCTCGTCAGGCGCGTCGGTTGTCAGCGTCACACTCCTATGCTGCCCGACAACCGGACCAGACCCTAACCCCTCATGTCATCGGGGATGAGGAGATGATAGGCACATGTGCACCGTGGTCCTCAGCTTCGAACCGGGGGATCGGGTCCCGCTGCTGGTGCTCGGCGTCCGCGACGAGCTGACCGACCGGCCCTGGCTGCCCCCCGCGCGGCACTGGCCCGGTTCGCCGCTGCTCGGCGGGCTCGATGAGCAGGCGGGCGGCACCTGGCTGGCGGTCCAGCCGGAACTGCCGCGCTTGTCCTGCCTGCTGAACGGCCGTGGCGTGCTCGCCGCTCCGGCCGGCCGCCGGAGCAGGGGAGAGCTGCCGTTGCGCGCCGCCGCCGACGGCACCGTGGTGCTGAAGGACCTCGCGGCAGCCCCGGACGCCCTCGCGGCCTACGACCCGTGCTACCTGGTGTGCGCCGACCTGGCGTCGGTATGGCTGCTGAGCTGGGACGGCGAGCGGCCGTCCCTGGCGCAACTGGAACCGGGCACGCACGTGCTGACCAATGCAGGCCACGCCTACCCGGGGGAGCCCGCGGATGAAAAGGCTGCCTACTTCGGGCCGAAGTTCGCGGCCACCCGCCCGTCCGGCGACCCCGCGCTCTCGCCGGAGGCGGCCTGGGGCGACTGGCTCACGCTGGCGGCTGGCGACGGGCTTGCCGCGGGCGACCCGCGCGCGATCATCGCCCGCCGCGAGCTGCCGGGCGGCCGGATCTGGGGCACGACGTCGCTGACCCTGGTCGCGCTCGCCGCCGACGGCCTGCGCTACGACTTTCAGCCGCGCCCGGGAAGCCGCACGGGCTGGTATCCGGTCGTTGTTCAATAGTGGGGCGATAGTTCCGGCTATGTTCGACGCAGTCGACCCGAGGAGTTCGCATGCGCAAGGCCAGGATCGCCGGGCTGGCGGCAAGCGTGGCAGCGCTCACCCTCACGATTCTGGCGGCGACGGCGCCGGCCGTCCCGGCGGCGCCTGCCGCACACCCCGGGTCGGCAAACCAGGGCAGCCTGCCGCGAATAATGATCGAGCCGGGCGTCATCCCCCTCGCCCGCACGGACCGGCAGGCGCCGCCGACGACCGCGGAATGCGAGCAGGACGATGACATCGCCTGCTACGACCCGGCGCAGCTCCGCGCGGCCTACGGCCTGAACACCCTCTACGCCAGGGGCGTCACGGGCAAGGGCGAGACGATCGTGATCGTCGACTCGTTCGGCTCCCCGACGATCAAGCACGACCTGACCGTGTTCGACCGGCAGTTCGGCCTCGCGGCGCCGCCCTCGTTCAAGATCATCACGCCGGCGGGCAAGATTCCCGCGTACAGCACGGGCTACCAGAATGGGACCATGGTGGGCTGGGCGGACGAGACCACGCTGGACGTGGAGTATGCGCACGCCCTGGCGCCGGGCGCGAACATCCTGCTCGTCGAGACGCCCGTCTCAGAGACAGAGGGCGTGACCGGCTTCCCGCAGATCGTCACCGCCGAGGAATACGTGATCAACCACGGCCTCGGCGACGTGATCAGCCAGAGTTTCAGCGCCACCGAGGAGACCTTCCCGAGCTACAAGGTGCTGGCGCCGCTGCGTGCCGCGTACCTGGACGCGCAGGCCCACGACGTGACCGTGCTCGCCGCCTCAGGGGACACCGGCGCCGCGGGTGTCAAGCTGAACGGGTCGACCTATTACGCCGGGCCGGTGACGTCGTGGCCGGCCAGCGACCCGCTGGTGACGGCGGTGGGCGGCACGCGGCTCGAGCTCAGCGGCGGCAAGTACACCTCCGTGGTCTGGAACGACACCTACAACACGCCGTCGAACGACTACTTCGCCGGCGACGCGGGCCCGAACCCGTTCGCGAGCGGCGGCGGCAAGTCCGCGTTCTTCACCCGTCCGTCGTGGCAGGACGCCGTGGAGTCCGTGGTCGGCGCCCGCCGCGGCGTGCCGGACATCGCGATGAGCGCGTCCTGCGACGGCGCGGTGAACGTCTACAGCACGTTCGCCGGGCAGCCGGCCGGCTGGTGGCTGATCTGCGGCACAAGCGAGGCGACGCCGGAGTTCGCGGCCATCGTGGCGCTGGCCGACCAGGTCGCCGGGCGCCCGCTCGGGGTGATCAACCCCACGCTGTACGCGCTGTCGGCCGAGCACGCGCCCGGCATCGTCAACGTGACCTCTGGCAACAACACCGTGTCGTTCTACCAGGGGCCGACGGACAAGGAGTACACGGTCAAGGGCTACTCCGCCAACCCCCACGGCGGCTACAACCTGGCGACGGGAGTGGGCACGATCTACGCGCCGGACTTCGTCTACGAACTCGCGGGTGTCAGCGTCCCGTGACGGGACGCTGACACCCGCGCAGGCCGGGCTAGCCGGCGGTCCTGGACAGGGTGACCCGGTCCAGTTCCACACCGTCCTCGTTGAGGCCGCGGACGAGCAGCGTGGAGGTGCCGCCCGGCCAGCCAGCCGGGCTGCTGTCGATGACAAGCAGGCAGTAGCCGGTGTACCGGACCTGCGAGTAGTCGACGCTCTCGTCGACCTTCGTTTCGCCCGCCTCGTTGACGTAGCTGGCGATCGCGGTGTTGGTGTTCACGTCGCCTTCGTAGCTGTCCTTGGCGCCGAACTTGTACAGGCTCACGCCGCCGCCGCCGCAGACCACGTACGTGGTGCCCTGCGTCGCCGGGGTGATCGTGGCGCCGGACGGCGCGGTCACCGTCTGCGTGCCGCCGATCAGCGGGTTGTTGCGCTCGTAGATGTGGTTGTGGCCGTTGATCACCAGGTCCACGCCGTACTTGTCGAACAGCGGGACGAAGAACTGCCTGGCGCCGCCCTCGGAGGCGTGCGTCGTGCAGGTGCTGTAGGCGCAGTGGTGGAAGTACGCGACGATGAAGTCGATGCCCGGCTGCTGGCGGAGGCCGGCCAGGGTGGTCTCCAGCCACGCGACCTGCGCGCCGCCCGAGTAGCCGAAGTTCGCCGGGATCTCGTACGACACGTCGTTCGCGTCGAGGCTGACCACGCCCACGTTGCCGTAGGTGAACGAATAGTAGGTGGGGCCGGACACGCCGCCCGGGAAGTCCCAGCGGGCGTGCTCCGCGCCGTAGCCGTCCGGCGCGTACCAGGCTTCCATCTCGTGGTTGCCCACCGCGAGCTGCCAGGGGATGTTGCCGGCCGCGGGCGCGACCTCGTTGAACCAGGTGTCCCAGACCCGCGGGTCGTAGGGGTCGGTGATCAGGCCGTCGCCGCCGTCTTCGGCGTAGGAGACGTCGCCGGCGTGCAGGTGGAACGCCGGGTTCTGGGAGCGGATCAGGCTGGTGGTGGCGAGCGAGTCGTAGGTGGTGCCCTCGTCGCCGAAGGCGGTGAAGGTGAACGGCTGGTTCCCGCGCGGGGCGGTGGTGAACGACCCGACCACGTTGAGCGCCGAGTCCCAGCCGTCCTGCCCGACCGTGTAGTAGTACGTCGAGCCCGGGGACAGGTTGTCCAGCTGGACGTGCAGGTAGTACTGCTCGATGACGGTGGGCGAGACCAGCGGCACCGAGTCGACAGGGGATGTGTCGGTAACCGGAGTCGACACCGTCCGGACCTCGGCCGGGATCTGCTGGCCCCAGCCACCTGGCTGGTCGCTGAAGCGCAGGAACGGGTTGCTGACCGGGTTGCGGACCTGCCACGCTACGGCGATCTGCGTCCTGGGATCGGGTCCGAAGGCCACGTGCTGCCCGAACGGGACCGCGGAGGTGCCCGCCGTGAAGCCGGTCTTGGACAGCAGGGTCGGGCCGGCTGCCCGCCTGGTGGCGGCGCTCGCCGAGCCCGAAAGGAGGACGGGCCCGGCGGCGATGGCGCCGGCGCCGACGAGTCCGCCCCGCAGGAGCGAGCGTCGCGAGGTCGCGCGGCGGTACCAGTCGTGCTGCTCTGCAAGGCTGAGTTTCCTGGCCTGCTCAGGGTTCATGGGCGATGAGCTCATAGCCAGGAACGCTAGGATTCCGGAATTGACAAGTAACAACATGGAGATTAACGGGATCAATACGGCGCGTGTCAGAATCGCGCGCCGCTTCCTCAGGAACGCACGGGCACGGCCTAGCTGGCCACCGCCCGGACCAGGTCCGCGAGCCCGGCGGGCCAGACGGCCTCGGTAGTCGCGTCAAGCTCGGCGAGCGTCCACCAGCGCGTGGCGCGGATCCCGTCGTGGACGTGCATGGCCGCGACGTCGCCGAGCGGGCGCCGCTCGACCGACACGCGCGCCAGGAAGAACAGCTCGTGCTGGCGGACGACGCGGTCGCCGTACCCCATCGTCAGCCACTGCTCGAACACCTCGCCTGGCGCCACCGCCACGTCATCCCAGCCGGTCTCCTCGGCGAGCTCGCGCTGCGCGCCGGAGTGGTGGTCCTCGCCCGCCTCGAGCCCGCCGCCCGGCGTGGCCCAGTGCCGCCCGTTGGGCGGCGGGTCGTCGTAGCGGAAGAGCAGCACCCGCCCGGCGGGGTCGAGCACGATCACCCGCCCCGCCAGGCGCACGGGAAGGTCTGATCTGGGCACGCTCACCATTGTCGCGTCAGGCAAGGGCCGCGCCCAGCCCCCCAGCCCCTAACCCCTGGCCCGTGCCCGGTTGCCGCGATGTGCGATGCTCAATGCGTGCAGCAGGCGACAGGAAGCCCTGCCGCCGGGAGCAGGTCTCGCCCGCGTCCGGCGAGCATTCGTGATGTCGCGCGGCTCGCCGGAGTCTCGCACCAGACGGTCTCGCGCGTGCTGAACGGGCACCCGAGCATCCGTGACGTGACGAAGTCGCGCGTGCTCGCCGCGATGGACGAGCTGCAGTTCCGGCCCAGCCGGGCGGCGCGGATGCTGTCGATGCGCCGATCGCAGACGATCGGGGTGCTGGCCGCCGCGGTGGGCTCGCACTACGGCCCGGCGAGCAGCGTGGGCGCGGTCGAGGACGCGGCGCGCGGGCGCGGCTACTACGCGACCGTCGCCCATCTGGCGTCGGTCGCCCCTGGCGCGATCTCGGCGGCGATCGAGGACCTGCTGACCCAGGAGGTCGAGGGGATCGTCATCGTCGCGCCGCGGACCACGGTGCTGTCCCACCTGGCCGGCCTGTCGATGAACGTGCCGATCGTGGCCGCCCAGGGCGAGCAGCGCGGCGCCGGCGGCATCCCGGTCGTCTCGGTGAACCAGGAGGCGGGCGTCCGGCTGGTGCTCGGCTACCTGATCGGGCAGGGGCACCGGCGCATCCTGCACGTGGCCGGGCCGCCGGACTGGAACGACGCGCAGTCACGGCTGCGCGCGTACAAGGCGGAGCTGTCGGCGGCCGGCCTGCCCTGGGCGCCGCCGCTGTTCGGCGACTGGACCGCGGACTCGGGCTTCGAGATCGGCCGCGCCCTCGCCGGGGAGGCAGCGACAGCCGCCTCCGGCCGCGCGGACCTGCCGTTCAGCGCGGTGTTCTCCTCCAACGACCAGATGGCGCTCGGGCTCATCCACGCGTTCCGCGCGGCCGGGCTTGACGTGCCGCGCGACGTCAGCGTCGTCGGCTTCGACGACATCCCCGAGTCCGCGCACTTCTGGCCGCCGCTGACGACGGTGCGCCAGGACTTCGGCGAGCTCGGCGTGCGGTGCGTCGCGACGCTGATCGACGCGATCCGCCAGTCAGAAGACGGCCGGGCGTCGCCGGACCCGCCCGCCAGCGCTCCGGTGGTGGAACCGCAGCTGGTCATCAGGGACTCGGTCGCACCGGTCGAGCGGCCGCCGCACCGCTGACCCGGCCGCCGAACTCGGCAGGCCGTTCCCCGCTGTTGTCCCTTTATCCCGAACGAACCGTTGCGACTGTCCATGACCAGCCGCCTGCCTGGGAAGATCGACGACGTGGTCGTCATGGCGTCTCAGGTGCGCAGGCTGGTCGCCGGCTACCCCGAACTGACCGCGGTGCTCGCCGCCGCGATCCTCGGCCTGTCCGTGCGGCCGCCGCTGGCCTGGCTGGCCGCCAGGCAGGGCATCGACGTGCTGCTCGCGGTGCTGGTCTTCGCCACCGCGGTGACGATCGAGCCCGCGGCGCTGCGCCGCCTCGGCGGGGCCTGGCGCCCGCTGCTCGCCGCGCTCGCCGCCGGGGTCACCGTGCTGCCCGCGCTGTCGTGGGCCGTGTCCTGGCTGGTGGCTCCCGGCCCGCTCCGCGACGGGGTGCTGGCAGTCGGCCTGGCGCCCTGCGAGATCGCCTCGGTCGCCACCACCGCGATGGCCGGCGGCGAGGCGGCCGTCTCCGCCGGCGTGCTCATCGGCTCCACCGTGGCCACGGTCGCCCTCGCCGGGCCGATCCTCACCATCGAAGCCGGGCACGCCGGCGTGCGCCCGGCCGGCATCATCGCCAGCCTCGCCCTCGTGGTCGGGCTGCCGCTGGCCGCCGGCATCGTGCTGCGCGCCCGCGTGCCCGGCTTCGA
>JASHPP010000287.1 GCA_030038035.1 Trebonia sp. | reverse complement strand
GGGATCCGGGTGCCGGCGACTTCGGCCTTCCTGTCACCGAGGCTGGTGTTGGAGTACCGCTCGTTGTAGAACAGCGTCTGCCACTGGCGGACCATGCCGAGGTTGCCGTTGTTGATGACCGCGATCTTCACGGGGATGCCCTCGATCGCGCAGGTGGCCAGCTCCTGGTTGGTCATCTGGAAGCAGCCGTCGCCGTCGATCGCCCACACCCGGACGTCGGGCTTGCC
The DNA here is from genome assembly GCA_030038035.1 of Trebonia sp. The sequence continues at coordinate 2,641 of JASHPP010000287.1, read as the reverse complement.
GACCTTCGCGCCCATCGCGGCAGGAACCGCGAACCCCATCGTGCCCAGGCCGCCGGAGTTGATCCAGGTCCCCGGGTTCTCGTACCCGATGTACTGCGCCGCCCACATCTGGTGCTGGCCGACGCCCGCCACGTAGATCGCCTCCGGGCCGGCCAGCTTGCCGATCCGCTCGATCACGTACTGCGGCGACAGGCTGCCGTCGGCCGGGTCGTCGTAGCCGAGCGGGTACCTGGCCCGCCACTGGTCGAGCTGCGCCCACCATTCGGCCTGGCTGGGCTTGCCGCCGTGCGCGTGCTCGGCCTGGACGGCGGTGATCAGCTCGGCAATGACTTCCTTGCAGTCGCCCACGATCGGCACGTCGGCGCGGCGGTTCTTGGAGATCTCCGCAGGGTCGATGTCCGCGTGCACGATGAGCGCGTCCGGCGCGAACGTGTCCAGCTTCCCCGTCACCCTGTCGTCGAACCGGGCGCCGAGCGCCACGATCAGGTCGGCCTTCTGCAGCGCGCCGACGGCGGCGACCGTGCCGTGCATCCCCGGCATGCCCAGGTGCTGCGGGTGGCTGTCGGGGAAGGCGCCGCGGGCCATCAGCGTCGTTACCACGGGGGCGCCTGTGAGTTCGGCCAGGGTCTTGAGCTCGTCCGCCGCGTGGGCCCTGATCACGCCGCCGCCCACGTAGAGCACGGGCTTCCTGGCGTCGGTGATCATCCGGGCCGCCTCCCGCACCTGCCGCGAGTGCGGCCGCGTCACCGGGTGGTAGCCGGGCAGGTCGATGAGGACCGGCCAGGTGAAGTCCGTCATCGCCTGCATCGCGTCCTTGGCGATGTCGACGAGCACCGGGCCCGGGCGGCCCGTGCTCGCCAGGTGGAAGGCTTCAGCGATCGTGCGCGCGATGTCCTCGGGCCTGGTGACAAGGAAGTTGTGCTTGGTGATCGGCAGCGTGATTCCGGAGATGTCGGCCTCCTGGAACCCGTCGGTGCCGATCAGGTGGGTGGACACCTGGCCGGTGATCGCCACCACCGGCACGGAGTCCATGTAGGCATCGGCGAGCGGCGTGACGAGGTTGGTGGCGCCGGGGCCGCTGGTCGCCATGCACACCCCGGTGCGCCCGGTCGCCTGCGCGTACCCGGTGGCCGCGTGGCCGGCGCCCTGCTCGTGCCTGACGAGGATGTGCCTGATGCGCTCGGAGTCCAGCAGCGGGTCGTAGGCGGGCAGCACCGCGCCGCCCGGGATGCCGAAGACCACCTCGACGCCCACCTGCTCCAGGGCCATGACGAGGGCCTGGGCGCCGGTCACCCTGACCCTGACCGGCTGCGGCGGCGCGGCGGGAGCCTGCGTCCTGGCCGCCTGCGGCGCCGGCTGACCCGCGGCCGGCTGACCCGCCACGGGCTGACCGGCCGGGGGCTCGCCGGCCGGGGGCTGCTTGTGGTGCGCCGCCGCGGCCGGCTGCGGCGCCGCCGCGGGTGGTGCGGGCGGCGCCGGCCTGGGCGGCGCCGGCTTCGGGGCGGCAGGCGTCGCGGTCGCCCTCGCGGGGATGTCCAGCGGCGTGGGGCCGGAGTGGGGCCTGCCGGGTGGCTGATCCGCTTGTCCGGCGGCAGCGTGCGCCTTGGGAGGGACTGGGCTCGTCTGCTCGGTCATCGGGTGGCTTCCTTGTCACGATGTGCGCGGCTGGTGTCTTCCGGGGGGCGATCCCCCGCACCCCCGCGAGGGGGCATTAAAAAACCCCTCGTGCCGGGTGGCAGGCGAGGGGCGCGCGCAGAAGCTGGCTGGTCAGCTTTCCGCGCGCCAGCCAAGTACGAGGATGTGGTTCCGCTTCACGGATACCACCCTCACCCACGACACGCCCTCGCGTCAAATTATCGTGCGTCCGGTCTCATAATGCGAGACAGTCACGTCCAGATATTCCCGGTTATGCGGCGGGTACGCCCGGCTTGGCCGCTCCCGAGACATCTGAAACGCCCGGCGCGCTCGCCGGCGAACCAGCGCCGCGCTCGCTGTCCGCCGCCGCGGAACCGACGGCGCTTCCTGTCCTGATCAGCGCCTCGACGCCCGGCGCCGCCATTGGCCTGGCCACGAGGAACCCCTGCCCGTAGCCGCAGCCCATCTCCCGCAGCTCGGCGAGCTGGCGGGGATGCTCGATGCCTTCGGCCACCACCTGCATCCCGAGGTCGCGGCCGACCTGGACGATCGTCCTTGTGAGCATGGTCAGGACCGGATCCTGGCCGAGACCCGACACGAACGACGGGTCGATCTTGATGATGTCAACCGGCAGCTGACGCAGGTGAGCGAGCGAGGCGTAGCCGGTGCCGAAGTCGTCGATGGCGAGCCTGACGCCCAGGTCGCGCAGCTCCCCGAGCCGGTCGGCTATCAGCCCGGCGTCCTCGACGAGCATCCGCTCGCCCACCTCGATCGTGAGCGCGGCGGGCGGCAGGCCGCTTTCCGCGAGGGCCGCGGCCACCTGGGCGGGGAACTGCGGCGCGTTCAGCTGGCGCAGCGACAGGTTCACCGACACGCCCACGTCCCACGAGGAGGCCCGCCACGCGGCGCCCTGCGAGCAGGCCTGGCGCAGCACCCACTCGCCGAGCGGGACGATCAGCCCGGAATCTTCGGCCACGGCGAGGAAGGCGCGGGGGGAGACGACCTC
>JASHPP010000286.1 GCA_030038035.1 Trebonia sp. | reverse complement strand
ATCATCCTCATCCACCACACCGACTGCGGCATGCTGACCTTCACCGACGACGGGTTCAAGCGCTCGATCCAGGAGGAGACGGGGATCAAGCCGGCCTGGTCAGCCGAGGCCTTCCCCGACCTGGAGGAGGACGTGCGGCAGTCCAAGGCGCGGATCCTCGCCAGCCCGTTCATCCCGCACAAGGAGTCGGTCCGCGGCTTCGTCTTCGACGTCGCGACCGGCAAGCTGAACGAGGTGATCTGACCGCCAGCCCGCGGTCACCCCCATGTCCCGCCGTCTTACGACGGCGGGACATGCCGCCCTTGCCTGTGATTTGCCGGAAAATGCGGCACTATCAGTCCATGGCGGGGAATCCGGAGGCTGGTTATCTCGATGGGCTGCCGCCTGCCCAGGCGGCGGAGCTGGCGCGGGTGAACGGCCCCGGGCTTGCGGCGTTGCGCGGCTACCTGGACTCGGGTGCGGCGGTGGCGTTCCTGGGGGCCGGGGTGTCCGCGCCGCTGTACCCGCTGTGGAACGGGCTGATCGGGGAACTGGTCGACGCCGCGTCCGGCCGGCTGACCGAGACGCAAGCCGCGACCTGCCGGGCGCTGGCCTCCACCAGCCCGGAATCGGTGGTGGAGATCGTGCGCCGCAGCCTGAGCGCCGGGGTATACCGGGATGTGCTGCGGGAGGTGCTGCGGGCGCGCACCGACGCGGAGACCGGCCGGTCGTGGACGGCGGTCCAGGAGCTCGTGTGCCGGTGCGGGTTCAAGGCCGTGGTGACCACCAACTACGACCCGGGGATCGTGGACGCACGGCTGCGCGTCCGCCCGGGCGCGTCGGCCACCGGCTTCACGACCTGGGAAGACGAGCTGGGGCTTGACCAGTGGCGGACCGGGGATGTGTTCGGCGATATTGAGCTGCCTGTGCTGTACGCGCACGGCCAGCACAACCGGCCCGACAGCATCGTGCTGGCCACGACGGAGTACCGGCGGGCCTACGCGGGCAAGCTACCCCAGGTCCTGGCCCGGCTGATGGACGGGCACCTGGTGTGGATCGGGTTCAGCTTCGCCGACCAGCGGATCGCCGCGATCCTGCGGGAGGTCGCCGACCGGATGGGTACCAGGCTTGACCCAGGAGCGGCGCCGCGTCATGTCGCGGTCATGCCGTGGGACCCCGACGCGGACGGCAATGACCCGCAGATCCTGGCCCAGCGGGCCGAAATCGAGTACGGCGCCGAGGTAGTCCTGTACCCGGCGCGGAACGATGATCACGCCGCGCTGGCGACGCTGCTGTCGACGCTGACCGACGACCGGTTCCCGCCGGTTGGCGACTTGCCGGTCCGCATCCGCCCGGTGACCACACCAGCTCCGGTGGCCGGCACCGCTGGTGCCGTCATCCCAGTGCGCTGGGTGCCTGGGCCGGAGCGGGTCGAGCATTTCACCGGGCGCGCCGAGGAGCTGGCCCGGCTGGACCGGTGGGCCGCAGACCCGCGGGTCGCCCTGGTCGGGGTCACCGCGTGGGGGGGCGCGGGCAAGACCGCGCTCGTCACGCACTGGATCCAGGAGACGGGCGGGGCATCGCGGCGTCCTGGCCTGCGGGGGGGATTCGGGTGGAGCTTCTACGCCAACCCATCGGCCGAGCACTGGGCGGCAGGGCTACTGGAGTGGGCGCAGCAAGACCTCGGGCTGGTGGTGGCGGGCACCGGCCGGCTGGCCGAGGCGGTGCTGGCGCTGCTGCGGGCGGTGCCGCTGCTGCTGGTGCTCGACGGCCTGGAGCGGGTGCAGGAGGGCCCGGCGGGGGACGGGTTCGGCCGGCTGCTCGATGGCGCGCTACGGGAGGTGCTGGCCGGCGCCTGCCAGCAACCCTGCGGCGGGCTGATCGTCCTGACCAGCCGGTTCCCGTTCGCCGACCTGGAGACGTTCGACGGCGGCAGCGCCCGGATGCTGGAGGTGCCGCCATTCACTCCGGCCGAGGGGGCGGCGCTGCTGGCCGCCGCAGGTGGCGACTGGCTGGCTGAGGATGAGCGGCGGGCGCTGGTGGCGGCCGTCGACGGGCATGCCCTGGCGACCGGGGTGCTCGCCGGGCTGCTGGCCGCCCGCCCGCCCGCCGCCGATCTGGCCGCGCTCCATGCCGACCTGGCCACGGCAACCCGCACCGACGCGAGAGTCGGCCGGGTGCTTGAGTTCTACGCCGAGCGGCTGACCGAGGCCGACAGGTACCTGCTCGCCGCGGTGTCGCTGTTCGCCCGCCCCGTAGATCCGGAGGCGGTGCTGGCGGTCGCCGGGCACGAGGCATTCGGGTCCCGGCTGGCCGGCTGGACGCCGGCGATGGTCCAGGCCGCCGTGCGCGGCCAGCTGGCCGGGCTGGCGTCCTGGCATCCCGACGGGACGATCTCGGCCCACCCGCTGGTCCGCGACACCTTCCGCCCGCTGGTGATGGCCGCGGCGGAAAATGCCGCCGAGACCGCTCTGGCCGGGATGCCAGCCGGGACCGTGACCAGCCGGGCGGACGCGCTGCT
>JASHPP010000028.1 GCA_030038035.1 Trebonia sp. | reverse complement strand
GGGCGACCACCGGAACCGGCCGGGGGCGGGTTAACGGCGCACCTGCTTCGGGGTGTGTGCGGGTCGGTGGCCGCGACCCCGGTGGGTGCGGCCAGGAAGGACTAGGAGAGCGATCAGGCAGCCGCCTAGTGCTACGAACGCGCCCGTGGCCAGGCCCAGGTCCATGCCGCTGACGAACGCCTGCCGCGCGACCTCGGCCAGGTCGGCGCCGAGTGCGCCGCCGACCCGCGCCGCTACCTCCAGTGCGCCGCCTAGCGAGCCGCGCACAGTGGACATGACCTGGGCGGGCACGTGGTACGGGGTCAGCGCCGCGGTCATGTCGTTGGTGTACCTGGTGTTCAGCAGGCTGCCGATCACCGCTACCCCGAGCGCCCCGCCGATCTGCAGGAACGTGCCGTTGGTGGCCGAACCCACACCGGTGTCGCCGCCGGGCAGCGAGCCCATGACCGACTCGGTGGCGGCCGGGATGACCAGCCCGGCGCCGACCCCGAGGAGCACGACGCCGAGGACGATGCCGCTGTAGCCGGAGGTGACCGTCGCGGTGGAGATCTGCCAGAACGAGCCGGCGATGATCAGCAGCCCCGCGGCGATCGTGTGCCTGATGCCGACCAGCCGCATGCCGAGGGAAGACAGCGGCGCGATCACCGCGATCGCGCCGGCCGCGGGCAGGATGCACAGGCCTGCCCTCAGCGCGGAGTAGCCGAGGCTGAACTGAAGCCACTGGGTGAGCACGAACAGCGCCCCGTACATGCCGAACGTGGCGAGCGCCACCGAGGTGACCGCCCCGGACAGCTCGCGCTTCCTGAAGAACCGCAGGTTCAGCATGGGGTGCGTGCAGCGGGACTCCCACAGCACGAACAGCGCGAGCACCGCGAGGCTGCCAATCCCGGCGGCGAGCACCCGCACCGACGTCCACCCGCGCACCGGCGCCTCGATCAGCGCCCACAGCAGCAGCCCGAAGCCCGCGATCGACAGCGCTGCCCCGGCCAGGTCGGGCGCCTGCGCGGCCACGTTACGCGAGTCGGGGATCAGCGGGATCGCGCACGCGAAGCCGATCACCGCTATGGGCACGTTGATCAGGAACACCGAGCCCCACCAGAAGCGGGAAAGCAGCAGGCCGCCGACGATCGGGCCGAGCGCGATCCCCACGCCCGTGGTGGCTGCCCACAGGCCGATGGCCCGGCGGCGCTCGGCCGTGTCGGTGAAGATGCTGGTGATCAGCGACAGCGTGGACGGCATCATGAAGGCACCGCCGACGCCCATGGCGGCCCGCGCCGCGATCAGCATCCCCACCGAGCCGGAAAAGGCTGCCCAGGTCGATCCGGCGGCGAACGCCAGCAGGCCGGCGAGGAACACCTTCTTCCTGCCGATCCGGTCGGCGAGGCTGCCCACGGACAGCAACAGCCCGGCGAAGACGATGACGTACGCGTCGACGATCCACTGCAATTCGGTGGTCGTCGCGTTCAGGTCACGCACGATGGTGGGCAGCGCCACGTTCAGCACGGTGACGTCCAGGGTGACCATCAGCAGCGTCACGCACAGCACCGCGAGCGCGACCCACCGCGCTGGCAGCGGGGCCGGCCGCTGCGCCGGTGCCGGCGGAATCTTGTGGATGTGAGTGGTCATGACTCCAGACCACCCGCGGCAGTCCTGTTCCGGTAGGGGAAGAAGTCCCTGTTAGGAGCGCAGGCCGGGAACGCCGGAATCGCCGCGGCTGTCCAGCATGACCGCGGCGCCGCGGATCACGCAGCGGAGCGGGTCTTCGACCACGAGCGCGCCGATCTCCGCGATCGCCTCGATCCGGCTGGCCATGCCAGGGAGCAGGGCACCGCCCCCGGCCAGCCTGACCTTCCCTCGCACCACGTCCTCCGCCAGGCCCGACGGGATATCCGACAAGACCTCCTGCACCGACCTGGCGATCGCGGCGACGGTCGGCTCAAGCGCGCTCGCCACGAGGTCGGCGGCCACCCGGTCAACCCGTGGCGTGCGGCGGGCCGCGTCGATGCCGACCACCTCCGCCCAGCCGTCCGGGCCGCCGGTCAGGCCGAGCGTGGTCTTGAGCTGCCGCGCCGCGCGCTGGCTGAGAATCAGGCCGAGTTCGCTGCGCGCGGCGTTCACGATCGCCTCGTCCATCGCGTTGCCCGCCATCCGCAGCGACTGCGCCCGCACGACCCGCCAGCCCGCGACGGCCGCCACCTCCGTGGTGCCGCCGCCGATGTCCACGACGAATCCGCCCGCCCCGGCGCTCAGGTCCAGGCCGGCCCCGGCGGCGGCCGCGACGGGCTCGTCGATCAGCTGCACCGCGTAGCGGGGACGCCGCGCGCTGAGCGCGGCGGCGACCGAGCGGCGCTCCACCCACGTGGCGCCGCTGGGCACGCACACCAGCGCCCGCGGGCGCAACGGGCCGCCCCGCGGGCGCGCCTTCCGCAAGAACGCGTAGAGCATCTCCACGGTGGCGTCCAGGTCGGCGATCACGCCGTCGCGCAGCGGGTAGATGACCCTGATGTCCTGCGGTTCCTTTTCCGCCAGCACGTCGGCGGCGGTGCCGATGGCCTCGACCGCGCCGGTAGCGGAGTCGACGGCGATCGCGGACGGTTCTTCTAGCACCAGCCCGCGGCCTGCGACCCAGACAAGCGTGTTGACCGTGCCCAGGTCGATCGCCACGCTACCCCGGATGCGCATCGTTGCTCACCTCTGTCCCGTCACATGAGGGATGTACGCATTGTCCGGGTATAACAGTACGTTCAGCGCATCCCGCGCACTGCCACGTGTGACAGAGTGATCGATCAGGCGCGGCGGATGCGCCTGCCGGAGATCACCGTGGGGTTGATTCTGACGAAGTGCTCCCGCTCACCGCCCGCCCACGGCACGATGCCGACCGTGCGCAACGCGGCGCGCTCCTGCTCGTCATCCACGTGGTGCGCCGCCCCCTGGATCATGACGGACCAGCCAGTACGGGACCCGGAGTCGATCTCGTCGATTTCGAAGGCGACCTTGTACTCGGCGTCGGCGATCCCGGTGCGCAGGTCTTCGCCAAGCGGGCTGCCGACCGCCGTGCGAAACACCACCGACCCGTCCACGACCTTGTAGTTCACCGGCAGCACGACAGGACCGTACCGACCGGAGAAGCCGATCCGCCCGATCTCGGCTTGCTCGATGAGGTGCAGCGACTGGGCTTCGGTCAGGTCCTCAAGAATCGGTTCCATACGGGTTGTTGTACCACGCTGGCTCGTGCCCGCTGCGTGCGGCGGCGCACGGGACCAACGTCCCGCGCAGCAGTGACTCCCATCCCTGGATGCCCGGCCCCTGGGGACCGAGGTTAAGCGGTAAACGCTCCTCCGCCAGGGCAGGAGAACGGCGATGAGCACGCTTGCGCTACCCGGCCACGAACCGCTGGCCATAAACCTCGATTCCCCTGGTACCTACCTGCACTGGTCGATCTTCACGGTTTCCGTGGCCAACCTGGTGCTGATCGCGGTCATGGTGGTGATCTTCGGCGCCGCGCTGCTGCTGCCGTTCCCTGGCCGGCACCGTGCCGGTGCCGCGGCGGACGCCAGGGCACCGGACGCCCCCGGCGATCCGGGGCACGGCTCCGCCGTCGCCGCCGCGCCAGGCGCGCCTGAAGCCGATCTCGGCGATGAAGCGGACGGCAGGATGTGGACGGCCCGGGTGCGGCGGGCCGCGCTGGCCACGCTGCCGCCGCACAAGCTGCTTCCCGACCGCCAGCCAGCCTACGTCGCCTCATGGGTGTACGTGTTCGGCGTGGCGTCGCTGGCCGCGCTCGGCATGGCGATCGTAAGCGGCCTCGCACTCGCCCTGGGCGGCACCGACTGGTGGCACACCAACCCCGTCGGCCACTTCTTCAACAGCCTGCACCTGTGGAGCGTTGAGCTCTTCATGGCTTTGCTGGTCATCCACCTGTGGGGCAAATTCTGGATGGCTGCCTGGCGCGGGCGCCGGGCGCTGACCTGGATAACCGGCGTAGTCGCGTTCCTCGCCTCGATCGTCGAGTGCTTCAC